>JBBILK010000072.1:0-9776 GCA_037444965.1 Actinomycetota bacterium
CGTGTTCGCTGTCAAGGTGTCCCGTCAGATCCCTCCAGCGAACGTGTCACACGCGTCTGGGCTACCCGTCTCGTAGCCCGTGGCGAACCAGCGCTGCCGCTGCTCGGCCGAGCCGTGCGTCCACGACTCGGGCGTGACCCGGCCCTGGATCGCCTCCTGGATCCGGTCGTCCCCCACCGCCGCCGCAGCGTCGAGCCCGTCCGCCACGTCGGCGCGCGTGAGCGGCTCGAGGAACCCGGTCTCGACGGCGTTCCGCGCCCAGACGCCCGCGTAGCAGTCGGCCTGGAGCTCCGAGCGAACGGCCGCGCTCTCGGGGCCCTGCCGGTCGCCGCCGATCCGGGCGAGCACGCCGAGCAGGTCTTGCACGTGGTGGCCGTACTCGTGCGCGAGCACGTAGGCCTGCGCGAACGGTCCGCCCTGGGCGCCGAACCGCTCGCGGAGGTCGTCGAAGAACCCGAGGTCGATGTACACCTGCCTGTCGACCGGGCAGTAGAAGGGGCCAACCTGCGAGGTGGCGAACCCGCAGCCGGTCTGCACCTGGCCGTCGAAGAAGACGGTGACCGACGGCTCGTAGGTCAGGTTCGACTCCGCGAATGCGTCGTCCCAGTAGGCCTGGACGCTGTTCACGACGCCGACGATCCGGCACTCCTCCTTCGTGTTCGCGTCCGCTCCGGTCCTGCACTCGGCGGCGAGGTCGGAGCTCGGCCCGGCGGGGCCGCCCGCGGTCTCCTGGACGAGGTTTCCGAGACTGCCGAGGTCGCCGCCGCCGCTGAGCACGAGCACGAGCGCGACCACGAGCCCGATCAGGCCGAGACCGCCGCCGCCGACCGCGATCCGGCCGCCGCGGCCCGACGGCAGCGGGAAGCGGCCGCCGCGTCCACGCAGGTCCTCGATCTGCGAGGTGTCGAGGCGGGCCCTGTTGCGAAACCGCACGGAATCCTCAGAAGCGCCCGTCGAGGAAGCGGCCGTCCCGGTAGACGAGCCGGCCGTCGGCGTACACCTCGCCGCCACGGCGGAGGTCGCAGACCATGTCCCAGTGGAGGGCCGAGCGGTTGACGCCGCCGCTCTCCGGGTACGACTCGCCGAGCGCGAGGTGCACCGTTCCGCCGATCTTCTCGTCGAAGAGCGCTTCGCCGGTGAACACCTGCACCGCGTCGTTCAGGCCGAACGAGAACTCGCCCACACGGCGCGCGCCCTCGTCGAGCGCGAGCATCTCCTCGAGGAAGGCGCCGCCGCGCGCGGCCGTCGCGTCGACGACGACTCCCTCGCGGAAGCGGAGGCGCACGTCCTCGACCACGCGATGGTGGAAGACCGCGGGGTACGTGAAGCGAATCTCGCCCTCGACGCTCTCCTCGACCGGGCCGGTGAAGAGCTCGCCATCCGGGAAGTTCTTCGTCCCGTCGCAAGGAATCCACGTGCGGCCCTCGACCGACATCGCCAGATCGGTCCCATCCCCGACGATCCGCAGCTCCCGCCGCTCACCGAGCCACTCGCCAAGACGCTGAATGCGCTCGCCGAGCTGCCGCCAGGCGAGAGCCGGGTCGTCGCGGTCGAGGAGCGCGGCCGCGAAGACGAAGTCCGTGTAGTCGTCGAGCGACATCTTCGCCTCCTGCGCGGCCGCGTTCGTCGGGTACGCCGTCACCACCCAGCGGAAGTCGCCGGCGGCGCCGCGCTCGAGCATCCGCGTCAGCAGCGGCCCTCTCGCCTTCTTCGCACGCGCCTGCCGCGCCGGGTCGATCCCAGAGAGCGCTCGCGTGTTGAAGTCCCCGAGCACCAGGATCCTCGCGTCGGCCGCCTCCACGTCCTCGCGCGCCGCCGGGCTCACCCAGTCGAGCTGCTCCTCGGAGCCGAGGGCGAGCTTCAGCTCGGCCGCACCGTCGATTCCGACCCTCGGTAGCGGGTGGGCACCGGCGCGCACGACCTGCCGGTAGAGCTCGCGGATCAGCGGCATCGCGAGCGACGTCCCTTCGAGGAGCACGAGCTCCCGCTCGCGCACCTCGAGCGAGTAGGTGACGAGGATCGAGGCCAGGCGCTCGAGGCGCGGGTCAGCCATCGGCTCCTCCCCCGTCGAGGAACCGGCCGGCCCGCCAGACGAGCTCGCCGTCCGCGTACACCTCTCCCTCCGCGCGCAGATCGCAGATGAGGTCCCAGTGCAGGCCGGAGACGTTGCGCCCGCCTGCCTGGGCGAAGCCCGAGCCGAGCGCGAAGTGCATCGTCCCGCCGATCTTCTCGTCGAAGAGGATGTTGCGGGTGAAGCGGTCGATCTCGTAGTTGAGCCCGAAGGCGGCCTCGCCGAGGACGCGGGCCCCGTCGATCTCGAGGAGCGCCTGCAGGTACTCCTGGCCAGCAGTAGCCTCCGCCCCGACGACGCGCCCCTCCGCGAAGCGCAGGCGAACGTCCTCGACCTCGCGTCCTTCGAAGATCGCGGGCAGCGCGAACCGGATCTCCCCCTCGGTCTCCGTCTCGACCGGGCTCGTGAACACCTCGCCGTCGGGCATGTTCAGACGACCGTCGGCTGCGATCCACGTGCGACCGGCCACGCCGAGCCGAAGGTCGGTGTCGGGGCCGAGCACGCGCAGCTCGCGAGCGGCTGCCAGCCGCTTCGCCCAGCCCGCGAGAACGCCGGCGGTGGAGCGCCAGTGGGTCTCCGCCTCCTCCTGGTCGTGGTCGACGTGGCAGGCCCGGAACACGAACCGCTCGTACTCGGCGAGCGACATCTCGGCGTCCTGCGCATGCGCGTGCGTGGGGAAGAGTGTCCCGCACCAGCGCAGCTCGCCTGCGGTGATGCGTTCCCAGCGCCGGTTCGAGAGCCGGCGCCGCGCGGCGTGGTGCCGGCTCTGCCGGCCGGGGTCGATCCGGGAGAGGCCGCGCGTGTTCTCCTCCGCCCAGACCGTTGCGAGCGCGTCCAGCCGCTCGACCTCCGTCCACTCGACGGGCGCGATGTACTCGAGCTGCTCCTCGCTTCCCTCCTCGAGGAGGATCTCCTCGAACTCGGCGAGCGTGGCACCGAGGTAGGGATTCGCGCCCCGCTCGAGCGCCGAGCGGACGAGCGCGAGCAGGAGCGGCTGCGCGCACGTGGCGCCGTCGAAGCGCACCACGTCGCCCTCGCCGAGCTCGAGCGAGTACACGCAGAGCAGGCGGGCCAGCCGCTCTACTCGCGGGTCGGTCACGAGCCCTCCCGTGCTGCCGGGACACCCGCCGGCAGCCGCTCGAGGACGGCGTCGAGGAGCCGGCCGGCGCCGAAGCGCACGGGATCATCGGCGGGAAGGCCCGTTGCGGCCTCGGCCTCGGCGGACGCCATCCGCGCCGCGTCCTCGCTCAGGTTGGCCGTGTTGAGCGCGACCGCCGCGACCTTCGCCGGGCGCGCCGGGAGCGCGACCGCCTCGTAGAGCTCCACGAGGCGGGGCAGCGGCGGGATCGGATGCTCGGGCAGCTCCTCGATGTGGGTGTCGCCCGCCTTGTGACAGAGCACGAGCACGTGCGGCAGGCAGCCGTGGTAGAGACCGAGCGTGACACCCGAGTAGTACGGGTGGAGCAACGCGCCCTGGCCCTCGACCCAGAGCAGGTCGCCGCGCCGGGAGCCCTCGACGACGAGCCGCTCGCCCGCGCCGGCGACGAAGTCCGAGACGACCGCGTCGACGGCGATCCCCCAGCCGGCGATCGCGATCCCGGTCTGGCCGGTCGGCACGAAGACGGACGCGAGACCGCGGCGGCGCGCCTCGAGATGGAGCTCGAGAGCCACCGTCTTCTTGCCGATCGCGCAGTCGGAACCGACCGTGTGGACGACCGCGGCCCGGTGGCGCATGTTCTCCCCGGTCGGCACGCCGACGCCTTCGGGCGGCCGGCGCAGGTCGACGAGCTCGACCCGGTGGCGCCTCGCGTGCTCGGCCAGCTCCGGGTCGTCGGCGAGGAACGTGTGCATCCCGGACACGATGTCGAGCCCGTTCGAGATGCACGACCTGAGCAGCTCGCGCCAGACGGGGGGCAGGACGCCCCCGGTCGGGGCGACACCGACGAGCGCCGCCGTCGGCCCGAAGCAGAGCGAGTCGGCGACGCGGGCGACGATCGGGGTCCCCTCGTACGTCTCCCCGGCCCGCTCCGAGTCGAGGATCGCGACGGTCGGGTCGGGCCCGTAGCGGATCACCCCGCGCATCGTCTTGCCGTGGTGAGGATCGGCGGAATGACCCTCGGCGAGGATCAGGTAGCGCCGCTCCGTCATCGCGGCACCACACCGAGACCGGGGCTTCGAGACGGGAGCTGCACGCCGTCCACGAGCTCGACGCCCGGCCACGGATCCTCGGCGAGCAGGAGGTTCCCGTCGAGGTCGACGTGGTCGCAGAGGCTCGCCACGGGGCAGGCGGGCGCGATCCCGAGGCCGCTCTCGACCATGCAGCCGATCATCACGCCGAGCCCGAGCGCTCTGGCCGTGTGCACCATCCGGATCGCTTCTCGCACGCCGCCACTCTTCGCCAGCTTGATGGTCACTCCGTGCGCGCGCTCCGCGCACGCGCGGAGATCCGAGAGCGTGTGGCAGTCCTCGTCGACGTAGATCGGTAGCGGCGATCGCTCCTTCAGCGTCTCTCCTCCCGGATCGCCGGCGGGGAGCGGCTGCTCCACGTACTCGACGCCGAGCTCGGCGAGCTCCGGGATCGCGTCGAGCGCCTCCTCGAGCGTCCAGTACTCGTTGACGTCGACCTGGAGCGGGAGCTCGGTGACCGACCGCACCGCGCGCACCCGCTCGACGTCGAGCCCGTCCCGCGCGCCGAGCTTCAGCTTCAGCCGCCTGAAGCGCCCGGAGGCAACGATCTCCTCCGTGCGGCGGGCCATCTCGTCGGGATCGCCGAGCCAGATCGTGTACGAGGTCGGCGGGGAAGCGCGCGCGACGCCGAGGAGGCGCCACAGCGGCTGCCCGCAGAGCTTGCCGCAGAGGTCGTGGAGCGCCGCGTCGAGCGCCGCCTTCGCGGCCATCTGGCCCGGGACCTCGGCGAGCCTCGCGCCGATCTCCTCGAGCGCGAACGGATCGTCTCCGAGCAGCGGCGCCGCCTCGTCCAGGAACGCGCAGGCCGACGGAACCGTCTCGCCGTAGTGATCCTGCGGGGTCGCCTCGCCGTAGCCGGTCACGCCGTCGGCGGCGAGCTCGACCCAGACGAGCTCGACCTCGACGTCCGTCGAGCGCGAGATCCGAAACGGGGCTCCGAGCGGCAGCGTCGCCGTGCGATACAAGAGCTCCACGCGGGTAGACTAGATGTCTCAGCGCCTGTAGCTCAGGGGATAGAGCGTGCGCCTCCGGAGCGCAAGGCCGCAGGTTCGAATCCTGCCAGGCGCATCCCGCCCCCGCGAGCCCGCCTCCCGCTTGCGCGGGAGGCATGACGACTCGCGGGGGATGCGGCTGAACCACAGCGTCCCCGAGCAGAGCCGGGCGGAGCCCGGCTCTACGGCGCGTTCTGACTAGCGCGCTCGTGCGAGGGCCGGGTGCTCTGCGAGGACGGCCGTCAGCGAGGCGTCGAGGACCTCGACCGCCAGGTCGATCTCCTGCTCGGTCACCGTCAGCGGCGGCGCGAGCCGCAGGCAGTTCGCGAACTTGCCGGCGCGGACGATGTTCAGCGAGACGCCGCGCTCGATGCACGCGTCCGTGACCGCGCGGCCGAGCTCGTCGGCCGGCGTTCTCGACTCGCGGTCGGCGACGAGCTCGACGCCGACGAGGAGGCCGCGGCCGCGAACGTCGCCGATCTGCTCGTGCGCCTGCTGGAGCTCGCGCAGCCCGGCGAGCAGGTAGGCGCCGCGCTCGGCGGCGCGTGCGACGAGTCCCTCCTCCTCGATCACGTCGAGGACGGCGAGGCCGGCGGCCGCGGGCAGGGGATCGGAGACGTGCGAGGTCACGTGCAGGAAGCCCTTCGCCTCGCAGTCCGACGCGATCGCGGCGCTCGCCACCGTCGCGGCGAGCGGCACGCCGCCCCCGAGCGTCTTCGAGACGGCGACGAGATCGGGCACGACGCCGTCGTGCTCGAAGCCGAACATCGTGCCGAGGCGGCCGAAGCCGGTCTGGGCCTCGTCGACGACGAGGAGCATGCCGCGCTCGTCGAGGAGCTCGCGCACCCGGCGGAAGTAGCCGTCCGGCGGCACCACGATCCCGCCCGCGGAGAGGACCGGCTCGGCGACGAGCGCGCACAGGGAGCCCACGGACTCCTGGTCGAGCAGCTCGAACCCCACCTCGAGGCACGTGCAGTCGCAGCGTCCGTCGCAGTGCCGCACCGGGCAGCGGTACGCGTACGGAGCCGGCAAGGCGAAGGAGCCCGGGAGCAGCGGGCCGTAGCCGGCGTGCGCCATCGAGAAGTTGATCGACGAGATCCCGGCGAGCAGGCCGTGGAAGCTCCGGGTGAGACCGGCGACCTCGAAGCGGCCGGTGTGCATCTTGGCGAGCTTGAGCGCGACCTCGTTGGACTCCGAGCCGGTGCTGAGGAGCACGACCCGGTCGAGCGGGGCCGGGAACAGCCCCGCCAGGCGCTGGCCGAGCGCGAGCACCGGCTCGGACAGCATCCAGGAGTTGAGGTGCACCACCTCGTCGAGCGCGCCCCGGATGGCGGCGGCGATCCTCGGATGGTTGTGGCCGAGCGTCGAGCAGATCTGCCCGGAGGTGAAGTCGAGGATCCGCCGACCGTCCGTCGTCTCGACCCAGGCTCCCTCCGCCCGCGCGACCGTGAACGGGGCGAAGCTGCCCGCGTAGCGGATCAGATGGCGCTCGCGCTCGTCTCTCACGCGGGCAGTTTCCCCGATCGGCGGTCTCCGTGCGGATCGCCGCGGCCAGAGGCCGCTGCGATCGCGGTATCGTGCGCCCGTGTCGACGGTGACGCTCCTTCGCGATGGCTGAGGTCGCGGCGCCCTCGGCAGCTGCGACTCCCGCGGCGCGGACGCTGCCTCCGGCCACGATCGTGCCGCTCAGAGGCGTGCCGATCGTGGCGCTCGTGGTCGTCCTCCTCGTCGTGGCGCTCGTCGGCGACTGGCTGTGGGCGCTCGGCTTCGCGCACGTCGTCGGCGGCGCGCTCTGGACGGGGATCGACCTGTTCGTCGGCTTCGTCGTCGGACCGATCATCGGCAGGATGTCGATCCCCGCGCGCATGGAGTTCTCGGCCCGTTTCATGCCCGCGATGCTGCTGCTCATGCCGACGCTGGTGACGATGACCCTGGCGCCCGGCTGGCAGCTCGCGCGGCATCTCTACTACCTCGAGCCCGGCTATCCCCACCACGCCTGGCTCGTCGCCTCGTACGTCGTCGTCGGCGTGATGGCGACGATCGCGATCGGCGTGCTCGAGCCGGCGAACCTGGCCGTGCTCTTCGAGCTGCGGAAGCCGAGACCGAACGGCGAGCTGATCGCGAAGCTGATGCGGCGCTACGTCTACACGGCCGGGATCACGGGCGCCATGCAGGTGACGACGCTCGTGATCATGACCTTCCTGGCAACCCATTGAGCGTCCCGTCCCCCCTCCCGCCCGCTCGAGAGCAGACCGTTCTCCGGCCCCTGCCGCCCGTCGACTGGATCGCGCTCGCCTCGATGGTGCTCGTGATCGCGGGGACGGTCGTGCTCGCCGCTCAGATCCCCGGCACGCCGTCGCTCCTCCCGTCCGTCGTGCTGCTGGCCCTCGCCGCGGTGCTCGCGGCGGCTGCCGCTGTCGTGCTCGGCCGCGTGCGCGACTTCGCCGCCCGGATCTTCTTCCGGGTGGGTCGCTGGGTGCTGCTGGGCTACGCGGTGATCGCGGGCATGATCGAGCTCGTCTTCCTGCTCAACGACGTGCGTGGCGCGCAGCTCGTCACGATGACGCTCCTGCTCGCCCTCTTCACGCTCGACGCGGTCTTCCTGCTCGCGTTCGGGGTCGCCCGCTACCAGCCCGCCGACTGACCCCTCCGGGTCTGACCCCGAGGGCAGCGCTCGACTACAATTCGACCCTGACGATGCGCGCGGACGACCCCCTCAGTACCCATGGCACGGCCCACCCTCTCCCGGATCAGGCGAGGCCGGCCTCGCGTTGCCGGCGAGCTCGTCGAGCAGCGCGCGCCGCGCATCTCCGAGGTCTCCGCTAGCGGCCTCAGCTGGGTCCACGTCGAGCGGCCGGGGCCGCTCGAGGCGAGCGAGCTCGCCGAGCGCTTCGGCTTCCACGAGCTGGACGTCGAGGACATCCTCTCCAAGCGCCAGCGCCCGAAGATCGACGAGTACCCCGGCTACCTGTTCGTCGTCCTCCACTTCCCCTTCTACGACAAGGCGATCCAGCGGCTGAACGCGGCGGAGCTCGACGTCTTCCTGGGCCACGACTTCCTGATCACGCTCCCGAACGCGGAGCTGCTCCCCGTCTCGCGTCTGTTTCGCCGCTGCGAGAGCGACCCGGAGCTGGCCGCGGAGCTGTTCGCGAAGGGCTCGGGGTACCTGCTCTACCACGTTCTCGACGACCTCTTCGACTACTGCTTCCCGATCCTCGACAAGATCGGGCACAAGCTCGACTCGATCGAGGACGAGATGTTCGAGGGCAGAGCCGAGGAGATCGTCCGCGACATCTCGAACGCGAAGCAGGAGATCATCTCCTACCGCAAGATCATCAAGCCCGAGCGGGCGACGCTGCGCCTGCTCGAGCGCCATACGCAGCGGTTCCTCGCCGAGGATCTCGAGCTCTACTTCGACGACATCGTCGACGCGGCCGAGCGGATCTGGGACCTGCTCGAGAACTACAAGGAGGTCGTCGAGGGGCTCGAGTCGACGAACGAGTCGGTCATCTCCCACAAGCAGGGCGACGTTCTGCGCGTCCTGACCGTGATCGCGACGATCATGCTGCCGCTGACGCTCGTGACGGGGATCTTCGGCATGAACGTCGCCGTTCCGGGCGAGGGCGACATCCACGCCTTCTGGGCGATCTTCGGCATCATCGGCGGCCTCGGGCTCGTCATGCTCGGCTTCTTCCGCTGGAAGAAGTGGCTGTAAGCCGTCTCTGGGCGCCCTGGCGCCTCGAATACGTGCAGAGCGCCGACGAGCTCCCCGGCTGCGTCTTCTGCCGCGCCGCGGAGGCGAGCGACGAGGAGGGCCTCGTCGTCCATCGCGCCGAGCGCGCCTTCGTGCTCCTGAACAAGTTCCCCTACGGCTCGGGGCACCTGATGGTGGCGCCGTACCGCCACGTCGCCGAGCTCGGCGACCTGAGCGACGAGGACGCCCTCGAGATCCACCGCCTCGCCTCGTCGAGCCTCGGCGCGCTCGCGGAGGCGATGCGCCCGCAGGGGTACAACCTCGGCTGGAACCTCGGCCGCATCGCCGGCGCCGGCATCGTCGACCACATCCACCTCCACGTCGTCCCCCGCTGGGCCGGCGACACGAACTTCATGCCGGTGCTCGCCGACGTGAAGGTGCTGCCCGAGCACCTGAGCGAGACGCGGCGCAAGCTCGCGGCCGCCTGGCCTCGCTCATGACCCTCGACCCGAAGGTCTTCAAGGCCTACGACATCCGCGGCATCTACCCCTCCGAGCTGGACGAGGAGGGCGCCTACGCGATCGGGCGGGCGTACGTCGAGCACTTCGAGCCGAAGCGGATCGCGGTCGGCCGGGACATGCGTCTCTCGGCGCCCTCGATCGCCGCCGCCGTCGTCCGGGGGGCGGCCGACGGCGGCGCCGAGGTCGTCGACGTCGGGATGGTCGGCACGGAGATGCTCTACTTCGCCGTCGGCTCGCTCGGCCTCGACGGCGGCATCGCCGTGACCGCCTCGCACAACCCGAAGGAGTACACGGGGATGAAGATCGTGCGC
>JBBILK010000073.1:0-9671 GCA_037444965.1 Actinomycetota bacterium
GATCGAGCTCGTCGACGCAGGCGCGTTCGGCGACGCGCTGCTCGACGTCGGCGCCCACTCCCGCGTCGCCGCCGCGGGCACCGCGGAGCAGTGCGCGCAGCTCGCCGCCGCGCTGCGCGCGTGAAGCGCGTACGCGTCGGCTGCTCGGGCTGGAGCTACCCGCACTGGCGCGACCTCGTCTATCCGCATGGACTGCCCTCGTCGCGCTGGCTCGAGCACTACGCGACGCTGTTCGACACGGTCGAGGTGAACGCGACCTTCTACCGGCTGCCGAAGCGCGAGGCCGTCGCGGCGTGGGCGGCCGCGACGCCGCCGGGGTTCGTCTTCGCGGTCAAGGCGAGCCGGTATCTCACCCACGTGAAGCGCCTGGCGAACGCCGGGCCCGGTTGCGGCCGCTTGCTCGAGGCGATCGAGCCGCTCGTGACCGCGGGCAAGCTCGGGCCGCTGCTGTGGCAGCTGCCGGAGGAGTTCGCCCGGAACGACGAGCGGCTGGCCGCCGCGCTCGAGCAGCTGCCGCCGGGACGGCACGCGTTCGAGTTCCGCCACGCAAGCTGGTTCTGTCCGGAGGTGCAGGAGCTCCTGCGCGCTCACGGCGCGGCACTCGTGATCGCCGACCACCCCGAGCGTCCCTTCCAGACCCGGGCCCCGACGACCGGCTGGGCCTATCTCCGCTTTCATTGCGGCCACGGCGAGGGAGGCCGGTACACGGATACAGAGCTCACGGGCTGGGCGGACCTGATCCGCAGCTGGGGCGGCGAGCTCGACGTCTACGCGTACTTCAACGACGACTGGGAGGCGTTCGCGGTCGCGAACGCCTCCCAGCTCGTCCGCCTTCTCTCACTCTGAGGCGAAGGCCTGGAAGAAGATCGGAAACGTCCCGAGCAGACCGAGCACGATCAGGACTACCGACACGATCGTCACGGTGCGCAGAGGCGGATTCGAGCGCCGCCAGATGGCGGTCAGGATCCCCCAGGAGCCGAAGAACACCGCTCCGGCGATGATCGTCTTCCCGGAGAGCGGGCCGACTCGGTCGTAGAACTGGAGCCAGTCGTGCGCCGGCACGTTCGCCTCGGCGAGCGTCGTCAGGAAGCCGAGCACGAGCGCGCCGATGCCTGCCGCCAGGATGACGGCGGCCGCGGGGCCGCTCGGGCGCTCGGCCTCGGCCTCGAGCTCGCGCTCGATGCTCTCCTCGCTCGCGGCTGTCATGGTCTCGATTGCCATGCGGGGGCCTCCTTCAGTGGACCGGAGCGGCCTTCGTGATCAGCGCACCGAAGAGGCCGGCGATCGCGGCCACGCCGAAGGCTGTGACGAAGAAGCCGATCGTGATCAGGCGAACGGTCCGGTTGCGCGAGAGCCCGCCGCCGTAGTAGAGGACGAGGAACATCGCGGCGGTTGCCAGCATCGGCGCGATCCAGGCGATGTGCTCCTTCCACTCCATGCCGAACTTGTGCCAGTCCTCCGTGTTGCCCGACGCGTTGGAGAGCAGGTAGTCCCGCGGCGAGCAGGCGGCGGTCGGGGCTTGGAGACCGGCGCACTCGGGGAAGCCTTCGCTCGCGAGCTTCTCCCGGTACCACGGGTAGGCGATCCAGGTGCCGGTGAGGACGGTCGCCCACGCGACGACCGCCATCACCGTCGTCCCGGTCTTCAGGCGGACCATCCGCTCACGGATCCCCGACGTCGTGACGAGACCCCGCTGGAGGCTCCACAATCCGGCGAAACCGCCGGCGAAGGCGAGGAGGAAGAGCGAGCCGAGGACGAGCCCGTGGATGAGCGTCCAGGTCTCGCGGTTGGTCAGACGCATGGCACCCTCCCTCTCGAGACGAATGTGTGAACGGACGATACGCTCGTCTCCGGCTTCTATCGTCCGGGAATGCCCAGAAACCGCTTGCGGGAAACTACGCCCGTGCAGATCGGGGAAGTACGGAACGCAGCAGAGCTCGCCGCCGTAACAGCGCTGCTTCGCGAGTATGCAAACGGCCTCGGCGTCGATCTCGGCTTCCAGGGGTTCGAGCGCGAGCTCGGCGAGCTTCCCGGCCTGTACGCTCGCCCCCGGGGCCGGCTGCTGCTCGCGCTCGACGGGAGCGCGGCGGCCGGCTGTGTCGCGCTGCGACCGTTCGGGGAAGGGGTCTGCGAGCTGAAGCGCCTCTACGTCCGGCCTGCATACCGCGGCGCCGGGCTCGGGCGGCGGCTCACGCTCTCGGCCGTCGAGGCGGCACGCGAGCTCGGCTACGAGCGGATGCGGCTCGACACCCTGCCGTCGATGGAGGCGGCGCTCGCTCTCTACCGCTCGCTCGGCTTCGAGGAGATCCAGCCGTACACCGTCAACCCGGTGCCGGGCGCCAGCTTTCTCGAGCTCGAGCTGTAGGGAAGGGCCGTCGAGCCGGAGCATCCTGGTAGCCTGGGCAGCGTGGACACCTCACGCGAGGACGTGCTCAGGGCGCTCGAGCGAGTGATCGACCCCGAGCTCCGGCGGTCGGTCGTCGAGCTCGACATGGTTCGCGACCTGACCGTCGCGGACGGAACGGTCACCCTCACGATCGCTCTCACCGTGCCCGGCTGCCCGCTCCGCCACGACTTCCAGGAGCAGGTCGACCGCGAGCTCTCCTCGCTCCCCGGCGTCGAGCGCGTCGAGCTCTCCTTCACCGTGATGACGCCCGAAGAGAAGGCAGCGCTCACGGCGAAGCTCCGCGGCGGCGTGACCGAGCGGACGAAGGGCGTCTCCGTGGACGCGGGCACCCGGGTGGTCGCCGTCTGCAGCGGCAAGGGAGGGGTCGGCAAGTCGTCGCTCACCGTGAACCTCGCGGCGGCGCTCTCGTCGCTCGGGCACCGGGTCGGTGTTCTCGACGCCGACGTGTACGGCTACTCGATCCCGCGCATGCTCGGGATCAAGCAGCGCCCGGTCGCGGTGGACGAGATGATCGTGCCGCCCGTGCGGGGCGACCTGAAGGTGATGTCGATCGGCTTCTTCCTCGACGACAACGCCCCCGTGATGTGGCGGGGGCCGATGCTCCACCGGGCGCTCGAGCAGTTCCTCTCCGACGTCCACTGGGGCGAGCTCGACTGGCTCGTCGTCGACATGCCGCCCGGGACGGGCGACGTCTCGATCTCGCTCGGGCAGCTGCTCCCGCGAGCCGAGGTGATCGTCGTCACGACGCCCCAGCGGGCCGCGCAGGAGGTCGCCGTGCGGGCAGCGGAGATGGCGCGGAAGACGAACATGCGCCTGATCGGCGTCGTCGAGAACATGTCGTACCTCGTCGGCTCGGGCGAGGAGATCTTCGGCTCGGGCGGCGGCGAGGAGCTCGCAAAGGAGATCGGCGCTCCCCTGCTCGGAAAGGTGCCGCTCGACCCGGCCCTCCGCGAGGCGGCCGACCGGGGCGAGCCGATCGTGAGCGTGAACCCCGACGCGGAGTCCTCCCGGGCGATCGTCGCGGTCGCCGAGGCGGTCGCCGCCACCGGGCGCGAGCTCGGGGTCGGGATCACGAAGAGCCTGCCGCTCCTCTCGGCCTAGCGCGGCCGGGGCTCCTCTAGCGGCTTCTCAGCTCCGCGAGCACGACGGGGTCGATCCGCTCGATCCCGTCCACGCGCTCCTCCAGGTTCTCGACTCCGGCCCAGGTCTCGAAGTCGCGCTCGAGATCGCCGCCCGCGTAGCCGAGGCGGTCGAGCCGGGCCCGGATCTCGGCTGCGAGCGCCCGGTCGACCTCGAGCCACTCCTCCTCCGGCGTGCGCTCGAAGTAGAGCCGGTGCAGCGTGTACAGGCGCCCGAGCTCCGCGAGCGGCGCCTCGTGGTCGTCGACGCGCAGGTCGACGAGCACATCGAAGCCGTCGTAGCCCGCTCCCCGCTCGACCACGAGCAGGGCGGCCGACTGCTGGCCGCGCCGGTCGCCGCCGGCTGCCTGTCCAGCCGCGAGCGCGGCGAGGAGGCGCTCGGCGAGCGGGAGCTCGTCCCGGAGCTCGAACGTGCGGGCGAGCGCGTCCACCGGCGCCTGCGAGACGAGGATGTTGCCCTGAGCGGCGTAGCCGGAGCCGGTACGCCCGCCGGCCCACTCGAGGCAGCCGGAGCCCGTGAACGACGCTGCCTCGCCCCTCGAATCGACGACGCCGAGCTGGCGCTGCTCCCGTCCCTCGTCGGCCGCGGTCAGCCGCGAGACGACCTCGCCGGCGCCCGCGCCCTGGCGGAGCAGCTCGAGCCCGTCCGGCCCGTAGGAGACCTTCGCCGCGGCCTGGGTCGCGATCGCGCCGACGCCCGGCTCGGCCCACGCCACGAGCGAGCCGACCGCGAGGAACTTCGACGCCACGGCGACGCCCCACTGGCCCCGCTCGACGTCGCAGCCGGCGATCGAGAAGGTCGACGGCGTCACAGCTCGACGGTCTCGCCCGGCTCGAGGTCGAGGATCTCGACGTCCGGGGCGAGCTCGCGCAGCTGCGCAGGCGTGCCGGTCAGGAGCGGGAACGTCCCCCAGTGGCAGGGAACGCACCGCTTCACGCCGAGCAGCTCGAGCGCGACGGCCGCCTCTCTCGGCCCCATCGTGTACCAGTCGCCGATCGGGAGGATCGCGACGTCGGGCCGATAGATGCGGCCGATCAGGGCCATGTCCCCGAACACGCAGGTGTCGCCCGCGTGGTAGAGCCGGTAGCCGTTCTCGAGCTCCAGCACGATCCCGGCCGGCTCGCCCGCATAGGCACCGTCGGGGGTCGAGCTCGAGTGGAAGGCGTGGGTGAGCGTGAAGCTGACACCGTCGATCTCCTGCGTCCCGCCCTTGTTCATGCCGCCGGCACCGGCGTCGGGGTAGCCCTGTTTCTCGAGCCAGACCGCGAGCTCGTTCATCGCGACGAGCCTCGGCCGGAACCGCTTGCCGAGCTCGACGACGTCGGCGACGTGGTCGAAGTGCGCGTGACTGACCGCGACGATGTCTGCTCGCTCCGGCCTCTGCTCGCTCTCGGGGCACCTCGGGTTCCCGAGCCACGGGTCGACGTAGATCCGCCTTCCGCCCGGGCTGTCGATGCGAAACGAGGCGTGCCCGAGCCAGGTGAGCGAGACGTTCGCCATGGTTCTCCTCTCAAGTCCTTCGTGCTTTCGCCCGATGCTCTGACTGCGGTTGCGAGGGCGGGTCTTCGGGGTTGCGAATGCTGACGAGCATAGTCAAGGGCGCCGTCGTGAGCACCCGACGGGACGGGTTCACGCTGATCGAGGTTGTCGTCGTCCTCGTCGTGATCGTCGTGCTGGTGGCGATCGCCGTCCCCTCGGTGATGAGTCACCGAAACCGTGCCGGCGATGCCAGTGCCCGGGCGAACGTCCGGGTGACGATGCCGGCGATCGCCGCGTACTACGGCGACCACGCGACGTACCTGGGAATGACGACGGACGTTCTGCGCGCCGCGTACGACCAGTCTCTCAGCGACACCGTCTCGCTCAGCGACCTCACCGCCACGTCCTACTGTGTCGAGTCGACCGTCTCGGGGAGAACCTGGCGCCAGGAGGGGCCCGACGGCCTGGTCGAGCACGCCAGCTGCTGAGCCGAGCCGGGAGCCCTCAGAACGGGTACGGCAGGAGCTCGACCGCGCCTTCGATCACGTCGATCAGCGGGTCGGCCGCGAAGAACGAGCCGACCCCGACGACGAGCGCGCCGACGATCGCGACGTCGAGCAGGAGGTCCCTCGGCGGTGAGCCCCCGGCCGCTGCGGCGGCGAGCCGCGGCCGGAGGTACATGGCGCGGACGACGCCCAGGTAGTAGTAGATCGAGACCGCGGTGAAGACCGCCCCGATCACCATCAACCAGATCCAGCCCCGGTCGTAGAGCGCCGAGAAGGCGTAGAACTTCCCGAGGAAGATCCCCGTCGGCGGCAGCCCGATGAAGCCGATCATGAACACCGCCATGGCGGCGCCGTGGAACGGCCGCTCCCAGCCGAAGCCGGCCAGCGCGTCGATCGTGACCGGGCGGGCGAGCTCGCGCTCGCGGGCGGCGACGACGGCGAACGATCCGATCGAGAGCGCCGCGTACGGGATCAGGTAGTAGAGCAGCGCCTCGCCGCCGAGCTCGTTGCCGGCGGCAACGGCGGCGAGCAGGAAGCCGGCGTGCGAGATGCTCGAGTACGCGAGCAGCCGCTTGACGTTCTGCTGGACGAGCGCGGCGAGGTTTCCCCACGCGAGGGAGGCGGTCGCAACGACTCCGAGGGTGATCGTCCACAGCTCGGCCTCCCCGGGGAAGGCCACGGTCAGGAACCGGAGCGTGAGCACGAGCGCGGCCACCTTCGTCGCCGCGGCCATGAACGCGGTCACCGGTGTCGGCGCGCCCTCGTAGACGTCCGGCGTCCACATGTGGAAGGGAGCGGCGGAGGCCTTGAACGCGAGGCCGACGAGCAGCATCGCGAGCCCCGCGACGAGCAGGAGCCGGTCGGCGCTCTGAGCGGCGGCGCCGATCTCCGCGAAGCCGACCTCGCCCGTGGCTCCGAACGCGAGCGCGCCGCCGAAGAGGAGGATCGCCGAGCTGAAGCCGCCGATCACGAGGTACTTGAGGCTCGCCTCGAGCGAGGTCGTCCGCTCCGCGCCGAGGGCGCAGAGCACATAGAGCGAGATCGAGAACCATTCGAGGCCGAGGAAGAGCGAGATCAGGTCGTTCGCCGCCACGAAGAACGCCATCCCGCCGACAGCGGAGAGGATCAGCGCGTACTGCTCGCTGCGCCGCTCCTCCCTGCTCGGCTCGCGGTAGGCGACCAGCACGGCGAGGAGCCCGACCGCGGCGACGATCACCTGCGAGAGGTCGCCCAGGCGGTCGCGGCGGACCGCGTCGGCGAGGATTCCCGTTCCCTCCTCGTCGAGCGTGTAGAGGACGATCGCGGCGGCCCCCGCTCCGAGCAGCGACAGCGCGCCGACGGTCGCTCCGAACGCGTTGCGGCCACGCTTCAGCAGGACCGCGCCGAGGAGCACGACCGAGGCGCCGCCAAGGAGAGCCAGGTACGGGGAGAGCGCAGCCCAGTCGACGGTGGGAGTGTCGATCACGCTAGGGCCCCTCGAATCGGCTCGTGACGGAAGCGGCCGGGCTGCCGCCGAAGCTGTGGTCGGTGATACCGGCGGGCCAGAAGCTGAGGAGGAGCAGGACCGCGACGAGCGGGAGGATCGCGCCGAGCTCGACGGGGCGGAGGTCGCGCTGGAGCTCGCGGACGGCCGGTCCCCGGTCGCCGTGCAGCGTCGCGGAGATCGCGCGGAGCATGTACATCGCGGCGAGCACGATCCCGATCGCGCCGACGACCGACCAGCCCCAGCCTCGCGGGAAGATCCCGTTGAGGACGAGGAACTCGGCCGCGAACGCGCTCGAGCCCGGAACCGCGAGCGCGATCACGCCGGCCGTGATCAGCATGCTGGCGAGCACCGGCCTGCCCTTCGCCATACCGCCGAGCTGGGCGAGCTCGCCGGTGCCGGTGCGCTGCTCGACGCAGGCCGCGAGCAGGAACAGGGCCGCGGAGACGAGCCCGTGCGTCACCATCAGGAAGAGAGCGCCGTTGAGGCCGGAATCGGTGACGGCGAAGAGGCCGATCGTGATCAGGCACATCTGGGCGAGGCTCGAGTAGGCGACGACACCGCGGAAGTCCGGCTGGCGGAACGCGAGCAGGGACCCGTACACGAGTCCGATCGAGGCCAACACGAGGATCGTCACCCGCATGTCGTCCACCGGTTCCGGGAAGAACGGGATCGCGATGCGCAAGAACCCGTAGGCGGCGGTCTTCGAGATCACGCCGGAGAGCACCGCCGAGAGCTCGGGCGGCGCCTCGCGGTACGCGTCGGGAAGCCAGCCGTGCAGAGGCCAGACCGGTGCCTTGACGCCGAAGGCGATCGCGAAGCCGAGGAACATGACGAGGCTCGAGCTCGTGCCGATCCGGGTCATGTCGAACGTCCCGCTGGTCAGGCCGAGCGCGACGATCGCGACCAGCATGAGCAGCGAGCCGGCCATCGTGTAGATGACGAACTTGATCGTCGCCAGCGAGCGCCGCGCGCCTCCCCAGACGCCGATCAGGACGTAGAGCGGCACGAGCATGAGCTCGAAGAAGACGTAGAAGAGCAGGAGATCCTGGGCGGCGAAGACGCCCACCGTGGCGCCCGTCAGGAGCAGCATCAGCCCGAAGTAGGCTCGAGGCCGCTCGCGGCCGACCCAGAGGCCGTACGTGATCGCCGCCGCCGCGACTCCGACGGTCAGCCCGACGAGCCAGAGCGAGAAGTCGTACAGCCCGACCTTGTACGAGACCCCCAGGCTCTCGAACCAGACCGCGGTCGTGTCGTAGTGGAGCCCGGGCGCTGCGTAGTCGAAGTTGGCGACGACGCCGACCCAGAGCGCGAGCTCGGCGAGAACGACGAGGAGCGCGATGCCGCCGGCCTGGTTCCCCCGCCACGGCAGGAGCCAGACGAGCAGAGCGCCGACGATCGGGACGAAGACGAGGAAGCTCGAGAGCATCGGCGGGGCGTTACCTCACGGAGACGAAGACGAGGACGATGACCGCGAGCGACGCCGCGATCACGAGGGCGTAGGAGCGGAGGAGACCGGACTGCGTTCGCGCGACGTTGCGTGCGAGGTCGGCGACGTTGGCGGCGATGCTGCGGGCCGAGCCCAGGATCACCGGTTGCTCGAGCTCCGCGTCGAGCTCGATCGCGAGCCGGGAGGCGGGCTCGTAGAAGACGAGGTCGTACGCCTCGTCGAAGTAGAACTTCTGCTCGAGCGTTCTCGCCGCTCGCGGATAGCGGCGCCGGACACGCTCCGGGACGCCGCTCGGGACTCCCCAGACTCGCCAGGCGATCCAGATCCCGAACGCAGCGACGCTGACGGCGAGGATGGGCGAGAGCGCCTCCATCCAGGGCTCCGGATGGGTGAGCGGCTCGGCGACCGGCTCGAGGAACGTCTCGACGCCGTGCCAGCCGCCGGGCACGGACAGGAACCCGCCGACGATCGAGAGCACGGCGAGGACGCCGACCGTCCAGACCATCGACAGCGGCCCCTCCCGCGATTCCGGGTGGGCGACCCCGTTGGGGGTGGGGTGGTGGGAGAGCATGAGATGCTCCCGGGCGAACTCCGACTTCTTCCCCCGGAAGACGACGAAGAAGAGCCGGAAGGCGTAGAGGGCAGTCAGGAACGCGCCCGCGATCCCGATCGCGAACAGGATCGCCCCGAGCGCCCCGCCGTCGAGGGCGTTCGCGAGGATCTCGTCCTTCGAGAAGAAGCCCGCGAGCGGGGGCACGCCGGCGAGCGCGAGCGTGCCGATCAGGAACGCCCGGGTCGTCCAGGGAAGGTCGCGTCCCAGGCCTCCCATCCTGCGGATGTCCTGCTCTCCCGAGAGGGCGTGGATGACGAGGCCCGCGGCCATGAAGAGGAGCGCCTTGAAGAAGGCGTGGGTCATCAGGTGGAACATCCCCGCGCCGTACGCCCCGAGACCCGCGCCCACGAACATGTAGCCGATCTGGCTCATCGTCGAGTAGGCGATGACGCGCTTGATGTCCGTCTGGACGAGCGCGATCAGGCCCGCTGCGAGCAGCGTGATCCCGCCGAGGACGGCCGCGGTGTGGAGCACCGCCGGCGCGAGCTCGAAGAGGACGTGGGTACGGGCGATCAGGTAGACGCCGGCGGTGACCATCGTCGCCGCGTGGATGAGGGCGGAGACCGGCGTCGGGCCCTCCATCGCGTCCGGCA
>JBBILK010000074.1:0-9611 GCA_037444965.1 Actinomycetota bacterium
GCGGCGGGCGAGTAGGGGGTGGTGAGGGTGGCGCAGAAGCATCACGACATCGCCTACAAGGAGCCGGAGAAGATCAAGGGGATCGACGCCGAGTTCCTGTCCGGGCGGCGGTTTCCCTACCAGGAGGACATCTCGCTGGTGGAGGGCGTGGATCTGCTGGCGGCGACGCCGGGGAAGGATCTGAACTGGCTGGAGGACATTCATCTCCTGGAGGAGGAGGGTGTGCCGGCGGTGTTCGACCGCTACTCGAACTCGTTCTTGAAGATCTACTTTGCGATTCCGGAGGGTAGGGAGGACGAGCTGGCGCGCAAGGTGTTGATCAAGCACCTGACCTCGGGGAACAGCTACGGGATCCAGCTGAAGGAGCTCCACTGCAAGTTCCCGCAGCCGGAGCTCGGCCCCTGGGTCGAAGAGAGCCGCACGGTCGGCGAGAGCTGGACGCGCCCGGCGCTCGAGGGCTGGGAACCGCCCCTGCACTGAGCGCTGACGGCAACGTTGTCCGAGAGGGCCGGCGCGAGCCGGCCCTTCGCTTGTGACCACGGGCTCGTAGCTCTCCCAAGGCGGGTGAGCGGGCGCGCGGGGGCTCAGACCGGCGAGGGGAGGACGTCGAGCGGCTTGGCCTTCGGGTAGAGGTCGCCCAGGATCTCTGCGATGTGCTCGAAGTCGGCGGCGCTCTCCGTGGCTACCGGGACGCCGACCGCCCAGGCCTGCGCCCCGATCTGGATGTCCGTCGCCCAGGCGACACGCCGCTCGGCCTTGCTCCGGCGCGGCCGCCGGAGGGCCGGTGGGAACGGTTGCGCGGCACGGACGCGGCCGGCGGCGACTGCGGCGGGGAGGGTCGCCGGCAGCACTCCGACATAGGGTCGCGACAGCAGGCGCACCAGCCAGACGACCTCCGCGCTCGGCCGGGTCGTCCGGACGCGCAGGGAGAGGCCGGAGACGACTTCGGCGATCGAGGGGAGCGGGATGAGCGGACGATCGTCGGTGAGAGCGGTGGCCACGAGGAACTCGTACTCGCCGCTGCCGGGCCGGAGACGCGAGACGAGGCCCGTGTCCCAGGCGACTCCCACCGTCAGATCGGTCCGAAGCGCCCGGTGCGCAGCACCAGAGCCGCTTCTCGCCAGGCCTCGGAAGGCAGGTAGTCGGCATTCGGAGGGATCTCGCCGTGCGCGTCGAGGATCGCCGCGAGCTGGTGCTCGGCGGCCTGCGCCATCTGAACCTCCTGGGCGTAGAGCAGCGCTCCGCGCTCGGCCATCCGGATGAGCGCGTCGTTCGCCGTCGTCCCGAGCACTCGTGCGAGGCCGTCCGCCTTCTCGGCCAGGTCGCCCGGAACACGCAGGGTCGTCCGCGTTCCAGCGCGACGAGGGGCACGCTTTCGCTCGGGAGCTTGCCTGGCCACGGCATCACCGTAGCACATCAATTGATGCTCAACTGCGTCAGGATCGTGCTGATTCGATCACGGATCAGACGGAGGTTCCGCCTTCGGACGGTTGCGGCGATTCGTTTCGGGCCGGACTCCCGAGGCTTCCCCCACGGCCACGTAGTAGGGGGCCGGCGAACGATCGTGCCACCGCTCGACGACCTGAAACCCAGCGATCTCGAGCATGGTGTCGACCTGTGCCGCCGCGTACGGTCGTGCATGATTCGGTCCGAAACGACCCCGTCGTGCTGCGGCACGAAGCCCAAGGAGCTGGCCTCTTGCCCACTCCCGCGCGTCGATGACGTCGAACGACACGACGAAATGGCCTCCCGGTCCAGTGACTCGGCGAACCTCGTCGATGAACGCGAACGCTTGCTGCCCGTCGAACTGCCGGAAGACGTCGTGGGAGAAGACGAGGTCGAACGTGCTGTCGCCGAAGTCGCGGAGCGTGTAGCCGCGGTTCCGGTGGAGACGGACGTTCGGAGCAGCGTGCAGGTTCCTCCGTGCCTCTGCGAGCATCGCACTCGAGCTGTCCACCGCGACGAGCTCTCCCACGGCGGGCGCCACTCGAACGGCGATACGCCCGGCGCCGCAGCCGATCTCGAGGGCGCGGACGTCGGGCCCGAGGTAGGGCTCGAGAGCGTCGAGGAACGTCCGCGGTGGCGACCAGAGAACGCCGGGTGCTGCATCGGGGATCATCCGGCGCACCCGGTGCAGCTCGGTGAGCCAGAGCAGGCTGCCGTCGTTGCGGATCCCGTGCCAGAGCCCCTGCCAGGCACTCCTGAGCACCTCGGGAAGCGCTCGCGGGTGCCGCAGCAACGCCGCAGCCGCATCCAGAGCCAGGGGGCGGCGAGCACTGCGGCGCACGCGATCGGTCTCCGCCTCGCTGAGCTCCCACCGGGGCCGGTGGTGTCGCCTCGCGCCCACTCGTTTCCGGTCTGGCTCGGGGCTTGTCGCTTCGTCGACCGCCGTCTCGTCGCGCATCAGCGCTCGCTCGACGGCACTGCCACGGAAGCGACGCTGCTCGACCTGGACCTGCGACGGAGTGGACGGCGGGTGGGAGACATCGATTCCGACGCACGGTAACACTCGCGGAGCAAAGCGTCTCGAGTTGGCTCTCGACGCCCGGCCCGGGCAGCACGTCCTGGCGCATCCTGGTCAACACTGCTCAGGCGGGAAGCGCCGGCGTTTGCCACAGTGGCCACAGATAGGAGGCGAGATGCGCATCGCTGGCGAGTTGCTCGTCGGCTTCGTGGTCGTGCTCGTCGGGATCGTGACCGCGGTTCTGCTCGGCGTCGGCTTCCTCGCACCGCTCATCCTGATCGGCGGGCTCGTATGGGTGGCGAGGGCCTTCGGCGCCATGGTGCGGCCACACTGACGAGCGATCGAAGCTCGGCCCGGGGCGCGCCCGTTCCGGGCGGGGTCGAACGCTAGCCTGGATCAGTCTACGGGTGCGACGCCGAGGCCCTGGGCTGTGGCGGCGGCGCGCAGGCGAGCGTCCCAGGAGGCGAATACGGTGACTGCCGGGTCGAGCGTCAGCGCACTGGCGAGGTGGATCGCGTCGAGCGCTCGCAGGGATGCGCTCTCGGCGAGAGCCGAAGCCTGATCGAGGAGGGCCGGGCGTACCTGAACGCAACTCGCTCCGGAGAAACGGCACGCGGGGACCTATCCCCGCAGCTCCGAGATCAGGTCGGACACCGGGGCGGTCGGAAAGATCCGCGGCTCGGCTCGGGGACGCGGCCGAACCTTCGGCGGGATGATGACGCTGTACGTTTCACTGCGTAGAAACCGTACAGAGTCAGCCCGCGAACAGCGTCAGCTCTGGCTCGCGCTCGCCGCGCACGACCTCGAGCTCGACCTCGACGCAGGCGATCCCCCGCGCCTCGGCGAGCGTCCTCGCCTGCGGCTTCACCGTCTGCGCGGCGAGGACGCCGCGGCAGCCTGCGAGTCCCGGCTCGGCGCGCAGCCGCTCGAGGTAGCGAGCGAGCTGCTCGACCGCCTCGATCGTCCCGATCCGCTTCACCTCGACCGCCACGAAGCCGTCGTCGTCCCGGCACATCAGGTCGACCGGGCCGATGTCGGTCGGCCACTCGCGGCGCACGAGGCGAAGGCCCTCCCCGCAGAACCCGGGCGAAGCCGCGAGCGCCGCCTGCAGGTGCGCCTCGACGCCGTCCTTCTCGAGCGCCGCCGCCTCGCCCATGTCGTGGCTCGTGTCGGAGAGCACCTCGGCGATGCGGATCTCGAGGCGCTCGTCGCCTCTGAGCTTGCGGACGACGACCAGCTCGAGCGGATCGCCGTGCTCGTCGATCGCCGTCGGCGGGGTCATCCAGTTCTGGGGCTTGTAGCCGCCCGTGTCGGCGTGCACCATCACCGATCCGTCCGCCTTGAGCATGAGCAGCCGCAGGGCCTCGGGGAGAACGGCCGTGAGCCGGCCGGTGTAGCGCACCTCGCAGCGGGCGACGATCAGGCGCACGGCGGCACGGTACAGGTGGCATCGGACTTTCCCGACAGCTTGCAGCGAGTCAGTTCGCTCTCCTATGCTGTCGGCTTCAGGACAGGCGAGAGAGAGGAGGCTCTCATGGCGAATGCAGAGCAGCGGAGCTTCGCGGCTGCAGACGAGGTGCGCGAGTTCGAGAAGGGAAAGGGCGAGATCATCAACGTCGGCGGGGGCGTCATCGGGCGCTACACGGTCGAGCCGGGCTGGCGGTGGAGCGAGCACGTGAAGCCGGTCGCCGGAACGGAGCTCTGCGAGGCGCCGCACTTCCAGTACCACGTCTCGGGCAGGCTGGGCGTCCGGATGGCCGACGGGACGGAGCTCGAGATCGGCCCCGGCGAGGTGAGCATGCTGCCGCCGGGCCACGACGCCTGGGTGATCGGCGACGAGCCGGTCGTCGTCGTCGACTGGGGCGGCGCGATGAGGTGGGCAACGAGCTAGCGCAGTCGAAGCGTCGCGACCTCGTACGGCCGTAGCCCAATCCGCTCGCGAGCAGGCCGGCAGTCCGTCTCGTCGAGACGACAGCGGGCGGTTCGCGCGTGCGAGCGTACCCCCACGTCGGCTGGCTCGCCGGTCGGGTTGTAGACGCGCAGGATCACGCCGTCGCCGTCCTCGGCAGCCTTCAGAGCGGCGAGCGCGAAGCCCGTGCCCTCGAGCTCGAGCAGGCCGTCGAGGTCGATTCCCGGCGGCCCGCTCACGAGGCCGAACCGGTAGTCGTGAGCGGCGCGGACGAGCTCGCAGTCGGGCTGCTCGCCGCGAAGGTTCAGCGCGTACTCGAAGGCGTGACTGCCGAGGCACTGCGCCTCGGGAGTCTCGATCGCCGGCCCCGCGTGGTGGAAGCGGCTCGCGAGGTCGTCACGGGAGAGCCAGCCGACGCAGCGCAGGAGGGTCAGCGCGACCTCGACGGAGCCGTCCGGTCGCGGGAGCGTCTCGTACTCGGGCAAGCCGCGCATGAAGAGGGCGAGGCGGCCGGCCGCGACCATCCCGAGCGTGTGGTGCGTCGTCTGCGGGGGCTCCGACCAGCGCCCGTTCCAGCTCGGCCGGAGCGGGCGGCGGAGCACGGCGAAGTGCCCCTCGACCCGCACGGTCTCGCCGGCACCCGGGGCGGGAAAGAGGACACGGAGCCGGTGGTCGCGGGCGCGATTGACGACGGTCGTGCGGAGCTCGACACGGTCGACGCCGGCCGTGAGCCGGACGGTCGTCCGTACCGGGCAGGTCACCGTGCTCCTGGCGCGCGCTCGACGCCCCGGCGTGAGCGATCGCGGCAGCCGAGGTCGGAGCACCAGCTCGAGCTCGGCGACGGCGGGGCCTCCACGGACGGCGCGAACGCGGGCCGGGAGCTCTCGCCCCGTCCACGGCGTCTCGCCCTCGAGCGCGCAGAAGTTGTACTCGTCGCCGCGGTCGGCCTGGTCCTCGAGCAGGTGCAGGCCCTCGACGACCTCGCCGGTCGCGAGCTCGGTCACGGTCAGCGTGCCGTTCGGCGCCGCCTCGACCCGGTAGAAGCCGTTCTCGATCGCTCTCGTGGAGACGGCCCGCGCCGCCCCTTCCGGCCATGCCCCGGGGCCTGGCCCCACTCGCAGCCGCCTGGCGACGAGGCCCGGCACCTCGAGTGAGACGAGGGCGCGGCCGCGCTCCACCTGGACGGGCACCGGGCTCCCGTTCACGTCGGCGGCCAGGCGCCTCCGCCGGGCGAGTCCCGCCGGGAGCGCGAGCTCGACCGTCCCGCGCCGCGCCCACGGCAGGACGTTCACGACCGAGAGCTCGGCACGCGGCGGCTCGGAAGGCCACCAGGGTGGCTCGCCGCCTGCGAGAGTTGCGAGCGCGCTCCGCCTCACTCCCCCCGCGATCGTGCGCGCCGCCTCGAAGCGGGGACCCATGTCGCGGTGAGTCTGGTCGGCCGAGCAGCCGCAGATCGAGTCGTGGGCGTGGTTCTTCAGGAGCTCCCGCCAGGCGAGGCGGAGCTCGCCGGCCGGATACGCGTGCCCGCGAAGATGGGCGAGCGAGGCGAGCGCCTCGGCGACGAAGAGCTCCCGCTCCGCCGCCTCGTTCGCCTGCTTCAGGTAGACGCGGGAGGAGTTGACGCCGCGGAGAACCGCGACCTCGCCGCCGCCGCAGAGCTCGCCCTCGACGAGCTCGAGCTTCTGTGTGGCGCCGCTCACTGCCTCGGCGTACTCCGCGATCGTCGCGATCCGGAAGCTCGCCCCGGGGAGCCGCTCGGCGCAGGCATCGAGGAGCGTGGGCAGCCCGCGCTGGATCGGCCGGTGGTCGTTCCCGTTCGAGAGCAGGAAGTCGTCGGAGCCGACCTGCGCGTAGCGCGGGCCGAAGCGCTCGGTCAGCTCCCTCACCCGGGCCGCGGCGGCCTCCGGATCACCGCCCCCGAGCCGGTCGGCGTTCCCGTAGCCGCCGAGCTCGCGCACGGCCAGCACCGCGCTCCCGTCAGGCCCTCGCCAGCGAAAGGCCGAGCCGAGTCGCTCCGCCTCGTCGCCGAGCCCGCGCCAGAAGACGAACGCGTCGAGGCCGAAGCCGCGCAGGAGCTGCGGAAGTTGCGCGACGTGGCCGAACGTGTCAGGGAGATAGCCGACCGGCATCGGTTTCCCGAACCGCTCGCAGACCTGCCGGCCGTGGAGGAGGTTGCGCACGAGCGACTCCTGCCCGGCCAGGTACTCGTCGGGGAGCGTGTACCAGGGGCCGATCGCGACCCGGCCGTCCGTGATCAGCCGGCGCAGACGCTCCTCGCGCTCCGGCCGCACCTCGAGGTAGTCCTCGAGCACGACCGCCTGGCCGTCGAGCGTGAAGCGGCGAAAGGCAGGGTCCTCCTCGAGCGTCTCGAGGACGCCGTCGACGACCCGCGCGAGGTGCAGCCGGAGCTGCTCGAAGGGCAGGTACCACTCCCGGTCCCAGTGGGTGTGCGGGACGACCCAGTAGCGCACGCGCGAGCAGCTAGAGCCGCTCGACGCGCGAGCCGCCGACGATCGCCTCCTGGCCGTCGGGAAAGCGCACCCAGGCCTTGTGGGTGCCGTCGTAGTCGGGCCCCCAGAGGAGCAGCGTCGCCTCCTCGCCGGAGACCCGGCAGGGCTCCGCACCGACCGGGTCGAGGCCTCGCCAGGCGCGGACGAAGGGGTTCGACTCCCACTCGACGCCGACCGTCGACGGCGCCGCGTGTCCCGGGTGGATGCGCGTCTCGGCCGGCAGGCCGAGCAGCCGCTCCATGATCGAGGCCCGGTGGAGCGAGAAGATCTCGCCCCGCCCGCGCGTCCCGCCGACGGTGCCGCGGAACAGGCAGTCGGCGGTGAAGCAGTCGGTGCCGTCGACCAGGAACGCGAGGTGGCCGAGGCAGTGGCCCGGCGTCGCGAGCGCCCGGATCTCGAGGCTGCCCGAGCGCACCGTGTCGCCGTCGGCGAGGGTCTCGTCGACCATCCCGCCGAGCGCCTGCGCGGAGGCCGCGCTCGCGAGGATCGGGGCGCCGAAGCGCTCCCGGAACGCCTCGGCGTCGACGACGTGGTCGTGATCCTCGTGCGTGAGGAGGATGTGCGTGATCGTGATCCCGTCCCGGTCGACCGTACCGAGGAGCGGCTCGACGACGCCGTTCCCGTCGATCAGGACGCCGTGCCCGCCGGAGCCGTCTGCGACGAGGTACGCGTTCGAGAGCCACGAGGGGTGCTCCGTGCGCTCGATGATCATGGGGGCCTCCTCTCGGGAGCTACGAGAACTCGATCACGGTGCGGATGCCTTCCTGCCGCTCCATCGCCGCGAAGGCGTCGTTGACGGCGTCGAGCGGAACCCGTCCGGTGACGAGCGCGTCGACGTCGATCTCGCCGTCGAGCCAGCGCTGCACGAGCTGCGGAACCTGCGAGCGTCCCTTCACGCCGCCGAACGACGAGCCGGTGACGCGCCTGCCGGTGATCAGGAACCGGGGCACGACCTCGAGCAGCTCGCCCTTGCCGGCGACGCCGATCATCGTCGCGAGCCCCCAGGCTTCGCGGGCGGCCTCGACGGCCTGCCGCATCACCCCGACGTTGCCCGTCGCCTCGAACGTGTAGTCGGCGCCGAAGCCTCGCGTCTCCGAGCGGATCCACTCGACGGTGTCGTCGGCCGCGAGGCGCGTGTCCGTCGCCCCGTGGCGACGGGCCTCGGCGAGGCGAGCCTCGGCGAGGTCGACCGCCAGGATGCGCTCGGCCCCGGCGAGCCGGCAGCCGATCACCGCGCCGAGCCCGACCAGTCCGCAACCGAAGACGGCGCAGGTCGAGCCGGGCTGCACCTGCGCCGTGTAGAGGGCGGCGCCGATCCCCGTCGAGAGCCCGCAGGCGAAGGGCGCACAACCGGCGAGCGGCGCCTCCGGGCTGACCGTCGCGAGCGCGATCTCCGGCATCACGGTGTACTCGGCGAAGGTCGACGTGCCCATGAAGTGCCGGATCGGCTCGCCGCTCCGGGAGAACCGCGCGGTGCCGTCCGGGAGATAGCCGAGGCCCTGCTGGTCGCGGATCGCGAGGCAGCGGTTCGTCCTCGGGCTCAGGCAGTGCTCGCACCTGCCGCACTCGGGCGCGAACAGCGTGACGACGTGATCGCCCGGCCGAACGAGCGTGACGCCCGCTCCGACTCGCTCGACGACGCCCGCGCCCTCGTGGCCGAGGACGCAGGGCGCGTAGCCGGTCGGGTCGGCGCCCGACGCGGTGTAGAGGTCGGTGTGGCAGACGCCGCAGGCGACGAGGCGGACGAGCGCTTCCCCGGCCTTCGGCTCGGCCAGCTCGAGCTTCTGGACGGCGAGCGGCCGGCCGAACTCCTCGAGGACGGCGGCGCGGACCTGCACGCGCCGATCCTAGCGCCGTGCGGCGCGGGCCTGCTCGAGGTCGAGCGCGTACGCAGGCACCGGCGTGCCCGCAGCCAGGCGGGAGTCCGGCACCGGCGCGACCGCCTGGAGCCTCAGGGGGAGCACTCCTGCCCAGACGGCGAGGGCGAGATCCTCCTCGTCGTCTCCGGGCGGCCCGGTGCGAACCTTGGCCGAGCACTCGTCGAGCGCGAGCGCGAGCACGCTCGTCGCCTTCAGCTCCTTCTCGTTCGGTGGTCGGACGTCGGCCCAGCGGCCGGG
This sequence comes from Actinomycetota bacterium, assembly GCA_037444965.1. Lineage (GTDB taxonomy): Bacteria > Actinomycetota > Thermoleophilia > Gaiellales > Gaiellaceae > JBBILK01. The sequence continues at coordinate 9,001 of JBBILK010000074.1, forward strand.
GACGAGCTGCTCCGTGAAGGCTTCGAGCGCCCGCAGCTTCTCGTCGGGATCGTCGACCGTCCGCGCGCTGCCGAGCACGACGGCCGATCGGTAGTTCACGGAGTGGTTGTAGGCCGAGCGGGCGAGCACGAGGCCGTCGACGAGCGTGACGGTCAGGCACGCGGGCACGCCCCCGGCGAGTGTGCGAATCAGCCGGCTCGCGGCCGAGCCGTGGAGGTAGACCGTGTCCCCGACCCGCGCATGGAGGGTCGGGATCACGTACGGCTGCCCGTCGACGACGAAGCCGAGGTGGCAGTAGAGGGCCTCGTCGAGGATCGCGTCGACCGTCGCACGGTCGTAGGCGCCTCGCTCGGGATGGCGGCGGACGCGCGTGCGGGTGCTGGTTTTGTGCATCTGTTACAGTACAGATCGTTGACTGAAACAGAACAGTATCAGATCGGCGGCCGGACGGCAAAGGAGATCGCCGCGAGCGTCGAAGCCCTCGTCGCAGCCGGCCGGCTCTCGCCCGGGACCAGGCTGCCGTCGGTGCGGAGGCTGGCGCGCGGGCTCGGCGTCAGCCCCACGACCGTCTCGGCGGCGTTCTCGGAGCTCTCCCGGCGCGGCGTGCTGGT
>JBBILK010000075.1:0-9476 GCA_037444965.1 Actinomycetota bacterium
GAACGGCTCCAGCCCGTCGAGCCCTCGCTCCGCGAGGTAGGCGAGCGCCGTCTCGTCGGCGGCGAAGAAGCCGAACTTGGCCCCGATCTCGACCGCCATGTTGCTCACGGTGAGCCGGTCGGCGATGCCGGCGCGACCGGCAGCGGGTCCGCCGAGCTCGATCGCCTTGTACTGGGCGACGTCGTCGCCGAAGCGGCCGGCGATGGAGAGGATGACGTCCTTCCAGGAGACCATCCGCTCGAGCTCGCCCGCGAGCTCGAAGCGGATCGTCGGCGGGACGCGGAACCAGAGCTTGCCGGTGGCGAGCACGTAGACCATCTCCGACGTGCCGATTCCCGTGCCGGCAGCCGCGAGCGCTCCGTGCGTCGTCGTGTGCGAGTCGGTGCCGACCACGAGCATCCCGGGCCGGATGTGGCCTTGCTCCGGGAGCAGCTGGTGGCAGATCCCGTTGCCGGCGTCGTAGAAGCTCCGGATCCCGAAGCGCTCGACGAGCTCGCGGATGCGCCGGTGCTGCTCGGCCGCCGCCTCGGACGGCGCCGGCACGAGGTGGTCGACGACGACGACCACGCGATCGGGGTCGAAGACCCGCTCGATGCCCGCGTCGACGAGGTGGCCGAAGACGCCCGCGGCGAAGATGTCGTGCGTCAGGGCGAGGTCGATCTCGCAGACGACGAACTCGCCGGGAGCCACCCGCTCCCGGCCGGAGGCTCTCGCGAGCACCTTCTCCGCGAGCGTCTGGCCCACGGCTACATCGCAGGGCTGGCGAGGCTGCGCCCGCCGCAGACGTAGAGGATCTGCCCCGTCACGTACGAGGCCTCGTCGCAGGCGAACGAGAGGACGGCCTGAGCGATGTCGTCCGGGGTACCGATCCGGCCGAGCGGCACCGTCCGCAGTAGCCGCTCCTGGATCTCCTCCTTGAGCCCGCGGAAGAGCGGCGTGTCGACGAGCGCGGGCGCGACGCAGTTGACCGTGATCCCGAAGCGGGCGAGCTCGAGGGCGAGCGTGCGAGTCAGGCTGACGACGCCGCCCTTCGAGGCCGCGTAGGCCGTCTGCCCGGGGTTGCCGAGCCAGGCGCGCGAGGCGATGTTCACGATCCGCCCCGACCGCTGCTGCTGCATGGGGCCGGCCGCGGCGCGGCAGCAGAGGAACTGCGACTTGAGGTTGACGCGCAGCGTCTCGTCCCAGTCCTCCTCGGTCATCTTCGCGAGCCAGGCGTCGCGGGCGATCCCCGCGTTGTTGACGAGGATGTCGAGGCTGCCCCACTCCTCGACCGCGCGCGCGACGAGGGCTTCCGCCCCCGCCGCCGTCCCGACGTCGGAGGCGAAGCCGACGGCCGTGCCGCCCGCGCCCGCGATCTCGGCCGCCGACGCCTCGGCCCGCTCCGCGGAGATGTCGTTGACGACGACCTTCGCTCCGGCCGACGCCAGCTTGCGGGCGATTCCCGCCCCGATTCCCTGGCCGGCGCCGGTGACGATGGCAACCCGGTCTTGCACCTGCATTGCGTCAGCTCCTTTCTAGCGCCCGACGAAGACCGGGTCGCGCTTCTCGACGAACGCCCGCATCCCCTCCTGGCGGTCCTCGCTCTCCTTGAGGAAGGCGTGTGCCTCCCGCTCGAGCTGGAGGCCCGTCTCGAGGTCGACCTCGGGTGCCCGGTTGACGAGCAGCTTGATCTTCTGGATCGAGAGCGGTGCCTTGCTCGCGATCGAGGCGGCAAGGGCCTTCGTCTCGTCGAGCAGCGAGGCCGCCGGCACGACCCGGTTGACGATCCCGAGCCGGTACGCCTCGTCGGCGCCGATCCGCTCGCACGTGAACATGAGCTCCTTCGCGCGGGCGGGGCCGATCAGGCGCGTCAGCCGCTGCGTTCCGCCGGCGCCGGGCAGGCTCCCGACCCGAGCTTCCGGCAGCCCGAACTGGGCGGTGTCGGCGGCGACCCGGAGGTCGCACGAGAGCGCCATCTCGAGCCCGCCGCCGAGGCAGTACCCGTTGACCGCGGCGATCGTCGGCCGCGGGATCGACTCGAGCCGGCCGAAGGCGCTCTTCACGGCGTCGGCCATCGGATCGCCGGCCTGGCCCTCGTCGTACTCCTTGACGCGGCTCTTCAGGTCGGCGCCCACGCAGAACGCCTTCTCGCCCGCCGCGGCGAGAACGATTGCGCGGAGCGTCGAGTCCGCCTCCGCCTCGTCGAGCCTCCGCGCGAGCTGCTCGAGCAGCTCGAGGGTCATCGCGTTCAAGGCCTCGGGACGGTTGAGCGTGATCACGCCGACCGGGCCTTCTCTGTCCCAGAGGATCGGCTCCTCCATGACCGTGCTTCCTCCTTCTACGTCGTCTGGATCTCTGCGAGCGTGGCGTCCTGGACGGCGCCGGCCGCGAGCAGGTCCTGGATCTCCGTGGCCTCGAAGCCGAGCTCCGAGAGCACCTCCTGCGAATTCTCGCCGGGGAAGACCGGTGAGGGCCGCTGCGGCCGGAGCGGCGTGGCGGAGAGCTCGAACGCGGCCCCGATCCCCGCCACCTCGCCGGCGACGGGATGCTCGGTCGTGCACAGGACCTCCGCCTGCTTCACGTGCTCCTCGGCGAGGAGCTCGCGGTAGCCGTAGAGCGGGCCGCAGAGGATGTCGGCGGCGCGAAGCAGCTCGACCCACTCGGCGGTCGTCCGCTCGGAGAAGATCGGTGCGAGCACGGCCTTCAGCGCCGGCCGGTCGAGGACACGCTTCTCGTTCGTGTCGAAGCGGCGGTCGGTCGCGAGCTCGGGGCGGCCGAGCGTCTCGCAGAGCCGCTGCCAGCGCTCGGGGGTGTAGGCGGCGACCATCACGTACCCGTCGCACGTCGGGAAGACCTCGTTCGGCGCGGCGTACGGCGCGGCGCTCCCGAGCCGCGCCGGCTGCTCGCCGGTGGCGAGGAACATCGAGATCGGCACCATCTGGAAGGCGAGCAGCGACCGGAGCAGCGAGACGTCGGCGCGCTGCCCCTTCCCGGTGCGCTCGCGGACGTAGAGCGCGGCGAGGATCGCCTGGGTGCAGCAGAAGGCTCCCATCATGTCCGCGGCCGGCACGCCCACCTTGACGGGCGGCCCGTCCGGGTCGCCCGTGATGCCCATGATTCCGCCCATCGCCTGGACGACTCCGTCGACTCCCGGGAGGTCGCGCCAGGGCCCGGTGCGGCCGAACGCCGAGATCGAGGCGTAGACGATCTCGGGCCTGCGCGCCGAGACCGCCTCGTAGCCGATGCCGAGGCGCTCGGCGACACCGGGGCGGAAGCTCTCGAGAAAGACGTCGCTCGCGTCGGCGAGACGCAGGACGACGTCGCGGCCCCGGGGATGCTTCAGGTCGACGACGACGCTCCGCTTGTTGCGGTTCATCGCGAGGTAGGAGACGGCGGCACCGGTCCCGTCGACGAATGGGGGCCCGAGCCCTCGCCCCCATTCGCCGCCGGGTGGCTCGACCTTGACGACGTCTGCCCCGAGATCGCCGAGCAGCATCGAGCAGGTCGGGCCCGCCGCCCCCTGAGAGAGGTCGAGCACGCGGACGCCCGCAAGCGCCGGTCCAGGCTGTTTGACCACTTGGTCAATAGCATCGCCGAGGCCCGTCCGGAGGGCAACCGGGCGGCCGCATCATTTCCACTGGCGCGAATGCATCACGGAGATGATGAAGCAGGCGGATTGACCCGTTGGTCAGGTTCCGCGAGCCTTCGGGTGTGACCGGCAGCCGGTGTCCTTCCTGCGGCGCGTGCTTCTACCCGCCGCGCACCGTGTGCTCACGCTGCCTCGGGGAGCTCGAGCCGGCCGAGCTCTCGACACGCGGGACGGTCTACACCTACACGGTCGTCCACCAGGCCGGACCAGGGTTCGAGACGCCCTACACGCTCGTCTACGTCGACCTGCCCGAGGGCGTGCGCGTGCTGGGGCAGCTGGACGGCAACGCAGCGATCGGGATGGAGGTCGAGCTCGCGGGCGACCGCTTCCGACCCGTGGCAGAGGTGGCTGCATGAGCGACGTCTACGTGATCGGGGTGGGGATGAGCCGGTTCGGGAAGTTCCCGGACCGGGACGCGACCGAGCTCGGCACCGAGGCGGCGCTGGCGGCGATCGCCGACGCGGGGATCGGGCTCAGGGAGATCGAGGGCGCCTACTGCGGTCACGTCTACGAGGGGATGGCGATGGGCCAGCGCGTGCTGGCCCAGATCGGGATCGCCGGGATCCCGCTCACGAACGTCGAGAACGTCTGCTCGAGCGGCGCGGTGGCGATCCGCGAGGCGTCGCTCGCGATCCGGGCCGGCGAGCACGACGTCGTGCTGGCGCTCGGGGTCGAGCACTTGACCTCGAAGTTCCAGGGGGCGCTCGCGCCGGACGCGGCCGACGTCGAGGCGGTGGCCGGGCTGACGATGCCGGGCATCTACGCGATGAGGGCAATGCGCTACTTCGAGGACTACGGGGCGACGCGCGAGCAGCTGGCGGCGATCCCGGTGAAGAACAAGGCGAATGCGGCCCGCAACCCGTTCGCGCAGTTCCACGAGCCGGTGTCGCTCGAGCAGGTGCTCGAGGCACGGGCGATCGCCGAGCCGCTCGGGAAGCTCGACTGCTGCCCGGTCACCGACGGGGGCGCGGCCGCGGTGGTCGTCTCGGCGTCGGTCGCGAAGCGGTTCCGCAGCAAGGCGGTGCGGCTGGCCGCCTCGTCGCTGCGCACGGGAGAGGTCGAGCCGGAGCCCGGGACGATGACGTTCGAGTCGCTGACGAACGCCGCCGCGCGCGCCGCCTACGAGCGATCGGGCATCGGGCCGGGGGATGTCGACCTCGCCGAGGTGCACGACTGCTTCTCGATCGCGGAGGCGCTCCGGGTCGAGGGCTGCGAGCTGTTCCCGCGCGGCGAGTACCTGCAGGCGGTCGAGCGGGGCGACGCCTCGCTCGGCGGCCGGCTGCCCGTGAACCCGAGCGGGGGTCTGCTCGGGAAGGGGCACCCGCTGGGCGCGACCGGAGTGGCCCAGGTGGTCGAGATCGTCCGCCAGCTCCGCGGCGAGGCCGGCGAGCGCCAGATCGAGGGTGCCCGCGTCGGGCTCGCCCACTGCCGCGGCGGCAAGGCCGCCGGCGTCGAGGGTGCCGCCTGCACGGTTCAGGTTCTCGTCAGGTAGGAGTCGGCGGTGGGCCGGCAGGTCCCGATTCCCTTCACGCTCATGCGGGGCGGCACGAGCAAGGCGGTCTTCGTCCGCGAGGAGGACCTTCCCCCGGACGGGGAGGCCCGGGACCGGCTGATCCTCGCGCTCTTCGGCAGTCCCGACCCGCGGCAGGTGGACGGGCTCGGCGGCGCCGACATCCTGACGAGCAAGCTGGCGATCGTCGGTCCGCCCTCTCGGGACGACGCCGACCTCGACTACACGTTCGCGCAGGTCTCGATCTCCGAGCCGCACGTGAGCTACGACATCAACTGCGGCAACATCTCCGCGGCGGTCGGGACCTACGCGATCGAGGCGGGATTCGTCCGGCCCGGCGGGGACGTCGCCTCCGTCCGGGTTCACAACACGAACACCCACTCGGTCTTCGTCGCACGGGTGCCGCTCGAGGACGGGGAGCCGGCGGTCGAGGGCGACCTCACGGTCGACGGCGTTCCCGGCACGGGCGCGCCGATCCTGCTCGACTTCGCGCCCACGGTCGGCGGCGCGACCGGGTCGCTGCTGCCGACCGGACGCCCGGCCGACGTGATCGACGTCCCTGGGACGGGCGAGGTCGAGGCGAGCGTCGTCGACATCGGGAACCTCTCCGTCTTCTTCCGCGCGGAGGCGCTCGGTCTGCGCGGCGACGAGAGCCCGGCGGAGCTGACGCCGGAGCTCCTCCGCGCCTTCGACGCGGTCAAGGACGCTGCCGCGCGGCTCCTCGGCCTGCCCGAGGGCGGGCTCGTGCCGGTGCCGGTGGCGGTCGCGGCCGACCCGGGCGGCGAGGCGAGCGTCGTCGCGCGCGTCGTCGGCGGCATCCCGCCTGCCCCGCACAAGGCCTACCCCGGCACGGTCGGCGTGTGCACCGCGGTCGCGGCGCTCGTCCCGGGGACGGTGGTTGCCGCGGTCGCGACGCTCCCCGCGCCCGGGGAGCCGATCGTGATCGCCCACCCGAGCGGCACGATGCCGATCTGGGCCTCCGTCCGGGAGACGGACGGCGGCTGGGCCGTCGAGCAGGCGGCGTACGCGCGAACGGCCAGGCGGCTGGCCGAAGGCACGGCCTACGTCAGGCGGAGCGCCGGGCTCGCCTAACCGCTGCCGCGCCGAGGTGCGGGAGCGGCGTGCTTCACGTAGAGCACGACCGCCTCGAGGCGGCTGTGGACTCCCAGCTTGGCGAGGATGTTCTGGACGTGGTTTCGGACGGTGGCGAGCGAGACGACGAGCTTCGCCGCGATCTCGCGCGTGTCGAGGCCGTCGGCGAGGAGCTCGAGGATCTGGCGCTCGCGCGGCGTGAGCGCGCCGAGCGAGCTGTGGTCGCCGTCGTCCTCCTCGGCGGGCGCCGGCGCCTGGAGCCGCTCGGCGACGAGCCGCTCGAGCTCCGGAGGGAGGCCGACCTCGCGGAAGAAGTGCACGACGCCGCAGTAGCCGCGCATGCTCTCCGGCGGGACGAGCGTCGACACGGACAGCCAGACCGCGCGACCCCGTCTCGACCGCGCGACGACGTCTCGGCTCGCGATCAGCTCGTCGGAGCCGGCCGGGCGGCAGCCGGCGCAGAAGGCGCTGCAGACCTGGTTCCCGCAGCGGTCGGAGAAGCCGAGCACCTCGTAGCAGGGCCGGCCCAGCACGTCGTCCTCCGTCCAGTCGAGGAGCCGGGTCGCGCTCTCGTTCCAGCCGAGGATGGCGCCGCCGGGAGCGACCGCCACCATCCCGTCGGCCGTCCGGCCGAGCAGGTCGAGCACGTCGACGGCGTCCTCCCTCAGCTCATCGATCGCTGCCACGACCACCACCTCCCGGCTCGCTCATCGACGGTACAGGCTGACTATACCAAAAGAGAAACTCTTTTCCTATACAGGTGGTCAAAATTGATGGGCAAGGTGCACCAGGGAAGTTGATGCAAGCGCCGGATTGAGCTTCCCCGGCTCTTCGGCGATCCTCCGGTTGACTGGGCGGTCAAACGGAGGGCACATGGCGAAGGAGAGCGAAGGCCGGGAACGCGTGCTCCTCTACGACTGGAACACCGCCGGCGAGGCGCTGCAGGCGCCGCGGGCGGTCGAGCTGAACGACGAGACCCTGCGCGACGGGCTGCAGAGCCCGTCGGTGCTCCACCCGCCCGTCGCGAAGAAGCTCGAGCTCGTCCACGCGATGGCCGCGCTCGGCATCGACGCCGTGAACATCGGCTACGCGGGCGCCGGGGCGCAGACGCTCGCCGACGTCGTTACGCTCGCCCGGGAGATCGACCGGGCCGGGCTGCGGATCTGGCCGAACTGCGCCGGGAGGACCTGCCGGGCCGACATCGAGCCGATCGCGCGGGCGCAGCACGAGTCGGGCGTGCGAATCGCCGCGCACCTCTTCCTCGGCTCGAGCCCGATCCGCCAGCTCGTGGAGGGATGGGACCTCGACTTCCTCAAGCGCACCGCCGCGGAGGCGATCGGGCTCGCTCGCAGCCTCGACCTGGACGTCATGTTCGTCACCGAGGACACCACGCGGGCCCACGCCGATCACCTGCGGGCGCTCTACACGACGGCGATCGAGGCCGGGGCGAACCGGATCTGCCTCGCCGACACCGTCGGCCACGCGACGCCGTGGGGCGCCCGGAACCTCGTCCGGTTCATCCGGGAGGTCGTCGCCGAGAGCGGGGAGGACGTGAAGATCGACTGGCACGGCCACCGCGACCGCGGCCTCGACGTGGTCAACTCGCTCGTCGCTCTCTCCGAGGGTGCCGACCGCGTGCACGCCTGCGGGCTCGGGATCGGCGAGCGCGTCGGCAACACGCCGATGGATCTGCTGCTCGTCAACCTGAAGCTGCTCGGCTGGCTCGACCGCGACCTGCGGCGCTTGCCCGACTACTGCCGCGCGGTCGCCGAGGCGACCGGGATCGCGATCCCCTGCAACTACCCGGTGATCGGCAAGGACGCCTTCGAGACCTCGACGGGCGTCCACGCCGCGGCGATCCTGAAGGCGCTTCGCCGGGGAGACACGTGGCTCGCCGACCGCGTCTACTCGGGCGTGCCGGCCGGCGACTGCGGCCGCAGCCAGGTGATCACCGTCGGGCCGATGAGCGGGCAGGCGAACGTCGTCGCCTGGCTCGCCGCCCACGGGCTGCCGCAGGACCCGCGGCTCGTCGAGCGCGTGCTGGCAGAGGCGAAGGCCTCCGACCACGTCCTCGAGGAAGCGGAGATCCTCGGTGTCCTCGCCCTCTCGACCGCCGCCTAGCAGGTGGCCGTCGCTCCCTCTCGTAGAGTGAAGAGCGTGGGATCCGACCTGGTCTTCGCACAACCCATCCAGACGACCCGGACCTTCGAGGCGGCGATCGAGAACATCGTCGAGGCGATCGAGCGGGCCCGCCTCCGCCGCGGCGGCCAGCTCCCGAGCGAGGGAGAGCTCGCCGCCCAGCTCGGGATCTCGAAGCCGACGCTTCGCCAGGCGCTCCGCGTGCTCGAGCGGGCAGGGCTGATCTCCGTCCGCCAGGGGAAGGGCGGCGGGATCTTCGTCGAGTCGGACCTCGTCCCGTCCGAGGCGATCCTCGGCGCGGTCGCGCTCGAGGAGGGCTTCATCGTCGACGTGCTCCGCGGCCGGCGGGTGCTCGAGTCGGCCGTCACCGAGTACGCGGCCGGCGTCGCCACCCCGGACGACTACGAGGAGATCGAGCGGACGATCGCGCTCCTCCGCCGGCACCTCGGCGACCGCGCGATGGTGATGCGCGCCGACGCGATGTTCCACCGGGCCGTCGTCCGTGCGTCGCACAACGAGACGCTCCAGGAGGCGATGCGCGGCGCGGTGCGCGACCTGGCGGCGATCCGCGACGCCTACTCCGGCGGCATCGGCCAGGACGAGCGGACGCTCGCCGTGCACACCCGTCAGCTCGAGGCGATGCGAGCGGGCGACCGCGAGGCGCTCGCCGCCGTGCTCGACGAGCACTTCCGGATGCTCGAGGAGGCCTTCGCGGACGCGATCGGCCGCACCTGGGCCGACCTGTTCGGGCGCCCACCCCGGTAGCCCGCGCTCTCGTTCGAGCCGGGGTAGCATCCGAGGGCGTGAGCCGGGATCGCTGCGGCCTCGTGGATGCCCTGGGCCGTGCTCGCGAGCAGGCGACGCCGATGTCGCGCCGGCGCTTCCTCGGCGGCGCTCTCGCTGCCGGCATGGCGCTCGGGCTGGCGGCGTGCCGCGACGGCGGCTCGATGGGAAGAACGACCGAGACGGGGTCAAGCCAGCCGGGCGTGTCGGCGGCGGCAGGGCGCAGGCGGGTCGACGTGGCGGTCGTGGGCGGCGGTCTGGCCGGCCTGACCGCGGCCTACCGCCTGCGAGCGGCCGGCGTCGAGGTCGTGCTGTTCGAGGCCA
>JBBILK010000076.1:0-9378 GCA_037444965.1 Actinomycetota bacterium
GCCGGCAAGGGCACGCAGGCGAGACGGATCGCCGGGGACTACGGGATCCCGCAGATCTCGACCGGGGACATGCTGCGCGCCGCCGTCGCTGCCGGAACGGAGCTCGGCCGCCGTGCGAAGGGGATCATGGACGCGGGCGAGCTCGTCCCGGACGATGTGATCGTCGGGATCATGCGCGACCGGCTCACGGAGGCCGACACCGAGGGCGGCTTCGTCCTCGACGGCTTCCCGCGCACGATTCCCCAGGCGGAGGCGCTCGATGCCATGCTCGGCGGGCTCGGCCGGCGCCTCGCGCTCGTGCTCGAGTTCCAGCTCGGCGAGGACGAAGCGGCGCGCCGGATGCTGGGCCGGGCCGAGGAGGAGGGACGCAGCGACGACACGCCCGAGGTGATCAGACGCCGGCTGGAGGTCTACCGCGAGCAGACGGAGCCGCTCGTTGCCTACTACCTCGGGCGCAGCATCCTCGTCGGCGTCGACGCGGCGGGCACGGTGGACGAGGTCTACGCGAGGATCGTCGACGTGCTCTCCCAGGTTCAGGACGAGGGCCGGGCGTGATCGTTCGCAAGTCACGGCGCGAGCTCGACACGATGGCGCGCGCCGGCTGCGTCGTCGTCGAGGTGCTCGAGCGAATCGGCGAGGCGATCGAGCCGGGAACGACGACCGCGGAGCTCGACCGGCTGGCCGAGGAGCTCATCCGCGCTCGCGGCGGGGTGCCGACGTTCAAGGGGTACCGCGGCTTCCCCGCCTCGATCTGCGCCTCCCCGAACGCGATGGTCGTGCACGGCATCCCCGGGCCCTACCGGCTGCGAGCGAGCGACCTGATCTCGATCGACGTCGGCGTCACGCTCGACGGCCTCGTCGCGGACAGCGCGTACACGTTCGCCGTCGGCGAGATCGCCCCCGAGGCGCAGCGCCTCCTCGACGTCTGCCAGGCCGCGCTCGAGGCGGGCATTGCCGAGGCGCGGGCCGGCAACCGGATCGGCGACATCTCCGCGGCCGTCCAGCGCACCACGGAGGAGGGCGGCTTCTCCGTCGTGCGCACGCTGGTCGGCCACGGGGTCGGGCGCTCGATGCACGAGGAGCCCCAGATCCCCAACTTCGGCGAGCCCGGTCGCGGCCCCGAGCTCGCGGTCGGGATGACGCTCGCGATCGAGCCGATGATCAACGCCGGCGGTCCCGAGGTCGTCATGGAGGACGACGGCTGGTCGATCTCGACCGCGGACGGGTCGCTCTCGGCGCACTTCGAGCACACCGTCGCGATCACGGAGGAGGGGCCGCGGGTGCTCACGGCGTCGAGCCGGCTGGCGGCGAGCCGCCCGGCCGGTTCTCTGCTACGATGACGGTTCGCGGCTCGGCCGCTGCCGTGCCGTGTCCTGGGAACCACAGCCGCGCTCGTCGAGCGCGGTTTTGATGAGTGATCGGATGCCGGTAAAGGAAGAGACAATCGAGGTCGAGGGCGAGGTCGTCGAGGCCCTGCCGAACACCATGTTCAAGGTCAAGCTCGACTCCGGCCACGAGGTGCTCGCGCACATCTCGGGGAAGATGCGGATGCACTACATTCGCATCCTGCCCGGCGACCGGGTGAAGGTCGAGCTCTCGCCGTACGATCTCAACCGCGGCCGCATCACGTACCGCTTCCGCTAACGGAGAGAGCACCCATGAAGGTTCGAGCGTCCGTCAAGCCGATGTGTGAGCGCTGCCGCGTGATCAAGCGTCACGGGAAGACGATCGTGATCTGTACGAACCCGCGGCACAAGCAGAGGCAGGGATAGTCATGGCGAGAATCGCAGGTGTCAATCTCCCCCGCGAGAAGCGGCTCGAGGTCGCGCTCACCTACATCTACGGGATCGGCCCTTCGACGGCCAGGAAGGTCTGCACGGAGCTCGGGCTCTCGCTCGACGAGAAGGTGCGCGACCTGACCGACGAGGAGATCACGAAGCTCCGTGGCTACATCGACTCGAATCTCGAGGTCGAGGGCGATCTCCGCCGCGAGCGGTCGCAGTCGATCAAGCGCCTGATGGAGATCGGCTGCTATCGCGGTATCCGCCACCGGCGCGGCCTGCCGGTACGCGGCCAGCGCACGAAGACGAACGCGCGGACGCGGAAGGGGCCGAAGAAGACGGTCGGCCGCGGGAAGAAGCGCTAGAGGGTGGCCCGCTAATGGCTCCTCCACGTCGCCAGCAGGCAAAGAGCCGTGCTCGCCGCCGCGTCAAGAAGAACATCGCGATCGGCCAGGCGCACATCAAGACGTCGTTCAACAACACGATCGTCTCCCTCACCGACAAGGACGGAAACGTCATCTGCTGGGAGAGCGCCGGCTCCGCCGGATTCAAGGGCTCGCGCAAGTCGACGCCCTTTGCCGCCCAGGTGACGGCCGACTCCTGCGCGCGGAAGGGCATGGAGCACGGCCTCCAGAAGGTGGAGGTCTTCGTCAAGGGACCCGGCTCCGGCCGCGAGACCGCGATCCGCTCCCTCCAGGCCGCCGGGCTCGAGATCCTCGGCGTCAAGGACGTCACGCCCCAGGCGCACAACGGGGTGCGGCAGAAGAAGCGCAGGCGAGTGTAATGGCCCGCGATCGCAGCCCGAAGTGCAAGCAGTGCCGCCGCGAGGGGATCAAGCTCTTCCTCAAGGGCGAGCGCTGCCTGACCGAGAAGTGCTCGATCGAGCGTCGTAGCTACCCGCCGGGCGAGCACGGCCGCGGGCGGATCAAGCAGTCCGAGTACCTGCTGCAGCTCCGCGAGAAGCAGAAGGCGCGCCGCTACTACGGGATTCTCGAGAAGCAGTTCCGCACCTACTACGAGAAGGCGTCTCGCCGGTCGGGCATCACCGGCGAGGAGCTGCTGCGGATGCTCGAGCTGCGTCTCGACAACGTCGTCTACCGGCTCGGCTTCGCCGCGTCGCGTGCCCAGGCGCGGCAACTCATCCGTCACGGGCACTTCCTCGTCAACGGGCGGCGCGTGAACATCCCGAGCTACCAGATGCGCATTGGGGAGGTCGTCCAGCTGAAGCAGGGCAGCCCGGTCGACCAGGTCGTGCGCGACGCAACCGACCTGACCGCGTCGGTGCCGGCCTGGCTGCAGGCGGACCACGACAACCTCGCCGGCAAGATCCTGAAGCCGCCGGAGCGCGACGAGATCGACGCGCCCGTGCAGGAGTCACTCATCGTCGAGCTGTACTCCAAGTAACGTCCGTTCGAGAGGAGAGCATGTCCACGAGAACCAGCCTGATGGAGTTCCAGGTGCCGCGAATCACGCGCGAGGAGGTGGACGAGCACCGGGGACGCTTCGTGATCGAGCCGCTCGATCGCGGCTTCGGCTACACGTTCGGCAACTCACTGCGCCGCGTGCTCCTCTCCTCGCTCGAAGGCGCGGCCGTCACCTCGGTCAAGATCGAGGGCGTCGCCCACGAGTTCACGACCCTGCCCGGGGTCCGCGAGGACGTCATCGACATCATCCTCGCGCTGAAGAACCTCATCTGCGTGCTCCACGGGGAGTCGCCCGAGATCGAGGTCCGGCTCGAGAAGAAGGGGCCCGGCTCCGTCACGGCCGCCGACATCGAGGCGCCGGCCGACCTCGAGATCCTCAACCCGGAGCTCGAGATCGCTCATCTCTCCGACAAGGGCCGGCTCGAGCTGACGCTCACGATCGGCCGGGGGCGCGGCTACGTCCCGGCCGAGCTCAACCGGGGACCCGAGCACACGATCGGCGTGATTCCCGTCGACTCGATCTTCTCCCCGGTCCGTCGTGTCTCGTACGACGTCGAGGCGGCGCGGGTGGGGCAGCGGACCGACTACGACAAGCTCACCCTGGACGTGACGACCGACGGCTCCGTCGACCCGCGCGACGCGGTCGCGCAGGCTGCCGAGATCCTGATCCGCCAGCTCGCGATCTTCACCGACATCGAGAAGATCGAGGGCTTCGGCGAGGCTGCCGAGGCGGAGGTCGAGATTCCGCAGGCGCGCGGGATGGAGAACTTCCCGATCGAGGAGCTCGAGCTCGGCGTCCGCTCGTACAACTGCCTGAAGCGGGTCGGGATCGAGACGATCGGCGATCTCGTCTCGAAGACCGAGACCGAGCTCGCCGCGATCCCGAACTTCGGCAAGAAGTCGATCGAGGAAGTCAAGGAGACTCTGGCCGCCCACGGGCTGACGCTGAGGGAGGAGTAGACCCTCGTGCGTCACCACAAGACCGGCAGGAAGCTGGGTCGCGACTCGGCGCACCGGAAGGCGCTGTACGCCAACCTCTGCTGCTCGTTGTTCGAGCACGGCCGCATCCGCACGACCGAGGCGAAGGCGAAGGAAGTACGCCCGGTGGCCGAGCAGATGATCACGCTCGGCAAGCGCGGCGACGTCCATGCCCACCGCCAGGCGGTCGCGTTCCTGCGCTCGAAGCCGGTCGCGCACGCGCTCTTCACGGAGATCGCGCCCCGGTTCAGCGACCGGCTGGGTGGGTACACGCGGATCGTCAAGATCGGCCCTCGCCCGGGCGACGCGGCGCCGCTCGTGTACCTCGAGCTCGTCGACTACGAGCCGAAGGCGCGGATCGAGCTCGCCGCGGCCGAGCGCGCGGCGCAGGCTGCCTCCTAGCCGCCGGGCATGCCCGGGCCGGGCGTGCTCCTCAGGCTCACGCTCGAGTACGACGGCACGGGCTTCGCCGGCTGGGCGGCGCAGCCAGCGCTGCGCACCGTGGAAGGCTCGGTTCGCTCCGCCCTCGACGGTGTCTTCCCCCGCTGGGAGGGACTTGCGGTCGCGGGCCGGACCGACGCGGGCGTGCACGCGACCGGGCAGGTCGTGAGCGTGTCCGTCAGCGGCGGCCCGCCGCTCGAGCGCGCGGCCGAGGCGCTGAACGGCCAGCTCCCGGAGGATGTGTCCGTGACCGCGGTCGAGGTGGCGCCGGCCGGGTTCCATGCGCGCTTCTCCGCCCGTTCGCGCTCGTATCGCTACCGGCTCTGGACGCGGCGCACCCCCTCGCCGTTCGAGCGGCGCCGCTCGTGGTGGTATCCGCGCCCGCTCGACGGCGACCGGCTCGCCGAGTCGGCCGGGCTGCTCGTCGGCGAGCACGATTTCCGGGCTTTCACGCCCACGGAGACGCAGCACGAGGTCTTCGTCCGCGTCGTGCGCGAATGCCGCTGGGAGCGAGCCGGCGACGAGCTCTCGCTCTGGATCACGGCCGACAGCTTCCTGCGCCACATGGTGCGCACGCTCGTCGGGACGATGGTCGAGCAGGAGCCGGCCCAGATCGCACGCCTCCTCGAGGGGCGGCGGCGCTCCGAGGCCGGAAGAACGGCGCCGCCGTGGGGGCTCTACCTCGACCGGGTGGAGTACTGACCTGTCGGTAGGATCGGTCCGATGCGCTACGAGACGGTCCTCTTCGATCTCGACGGCACGCTGATCGACTCCGGCGGGCTGATCCTCGCCTCCTTCAGGCACGCCACGCGCACGGTGCTCGGGCGGGAGATCCCGGACGAGCTGCTGATGGCGAACGTCGGCGGCCACGGGATCGACGCGCAGATGCGGGTGTTCGACGAGGAGCGTGCCGACGAGCTCGTCCGCGTCTACCGGGAGCACAACCTGGCGATCTACCACGAGGTCCGGGCGTTCGAGGGCGTCGAGAGCCTGCTCGCGCGGCTCCACGGTGAGGGGCGGCGGCTCGGCATCGTGACCGTGAAGGGCCGTCTCACCGTGGACGTGACCTTCGAGGTGCTTCCGCTGCGGCGGTACTTCGAGACGGTGATCACGGCAGACGACACCGACCGGCACAAGCCGGATCCGGAGCCGCTCGTGCTCGCCCTCGAGCGCCTCGGTACGAGCGCCTCGTCCGCGGCCTACGTGGGCGACTCGCCCTTCGACATCCAGGCGGCGAAGGCGGCGGGGATGACGGCGATCGCGGCCGGCTGGGGCGGGATCCACCCGCTGGAGCGCCTCGCGGCCGAGCGGCCGGACGCCGTCGCCGCCGACCTCGACGAGCTTCGGCATGTCCTTGGCTGAGGACGTCGCTGCCAGGATCGCGACCCTGCGGCGCGAGCTCGAGCGCCACAACTACCTCTACTACGTCCTCGACGCCCCGGAGATCTCGGACGCCGAGTACGACGCGCTCTTCGACGAGCTGAAGCGCCTGGAGGAGGAGCACCCCGAGCTCTGGACGCCCACGTCGCCGACCGCCCGGGTGGGGGCAGCGCCCTCCGAGCGGTTCCGGAAAGTCGAGCACCTGACGCCGATGGGCTCGCTCGAGAAGGTGACGACCGACGAGGCGCTCGAGAAGTGGTTCGAGGACGTGCGGCGGCGGCTCGACTCGGACGAGCCGGTCGCGTTCGTGACCGAGCCGAAGGTGGACGGCTCGGCGGTCTCCCTCGTCTACGAGAACGGTCTCTTCTCCCGTGGCGCGACCCGGGGCGACGGGGCGCGCGGTGAGGACGTGACCGCGAACCTGCGTGCGATCAAGGCGATCCCGCTCTCGATGCGCCTCGAGGACGGCGAGGCTCCGCCGCCGCTCGTCGAGGTTCGCGGCGAGGTCTACTTCTCGCTGCCGGCGTTCCGGCGCTTCAACGAGCACCAGCTCGCCCAGGGCAAGAGCCCGGCGCCGAATCCCCGCAATGCCGCGGCGGGCTCCCTGCGCCAGCTCGATCCGAACATCACGGGGCAGCGGGAGCTGTCGATCTGGATCTACGGGCTGGGCTACCGGGAGAGAGTCCCGGTCGAGACGCAGTTCGAGGCGCTGCACTGGCTCAGGGAGCACGGCTTTCGCACGAACCCGCAGATCGAGCGGCACGAGTCGCTCGACGCCGTCGCGCGAGCGGTCGCCGAGTGGGAGCGCCGCCGGCCACAGCTCGAGTACGAGATCGACGGCGTCGTCGTCAAGGTCGACTCGTTCGCTCAGCAGGAGCGGCTCGGGTCGCTCCACGAGCGTCCGCGCTGGTCGCGCGCCTACAAGTGGGCGCCGGATCAGGCGCGCACGCAGCTCGTGAAGATCCACGTGCGAGTCGGGCGCACGGGCGCGCTCAACCCCTGGGCCCAGCTCGAGCCGGTCGTGGTCGGGGGTGTGACCGTCTCGACCGCGACGCTCCACAACGAGGAGGACATCCACCGCAAGGACGTGCGCGAGGGCGACACCGTGATCGTCCAGCGCGCCGGCGACGTGATCCCGCAGGTCGTGGGCCCGGTCCTGCCGCATCCTCCTGGCGCGGTTCCCTTCCGGATGCCGGCACGCTGCCCGCTCTGCGGCGCGGAGGTCGTGAAGCCCGAGGGCGAGGCGATGCACCGCTGCCCCAACCGGGCCTGCCCTTCGCGCGGTCTCGAGACCCTGATCCACTGGGTCGGCGCGGCGATGGACATCGAGGGTGTCGGCGAGCAGTTCGTCCGGCGCCTCTGGAGCGAAGGGCTCCTTCGCTCGATGCCGGACCTCTACCGGCTGCGACCGGCGCAGCTCGCCGAGCTCGAGGGTTACGGCGAGGTCTCGGCGGCGAAGGCCGTCGAGGCGATCGGGCGCTCGAAGGAGCAGCCCTTCTTCCGCGTCCTCTTCGGCCTCAACATCCCCCAGGTCGGCTGGGTGACGGCGCAGAACCTCGCGCGCCACTTCGGGTCGATCGACCGCCTGCAGGCGGCGTCACAGGAGGAGATCCAGGAGGTCGAGGGAATCGGCCCCGACCGGGCCGAGGCGGTCGCCGACTGGTTCGCCGAGGAGGAGAACCGCGCCCTGGTCGCGGAGCTCCGAGACCTCGGTCTCCGCTTCGAGACCGGCGAGGCGGAGCGGCCGCGCGAGGGGCCGCTGACCGGGAAGACGTACGTGATCACCGGCACCCTGGAGCGTCGCTCGCGGGAGCAGGCGAAGGCCGCCCTCGAGGCGCTCGGGGCGAAGGTGACGGACTCGGTCTCGAAGAAGACGACCGGCGTCGTCGTGGGCGAGAGCCCCGGGTCGAAGCTCGAGAAGGCCCAGCGGCTCGGCGTCGAGCTGCTCGACGAGGCCGCGTTCGAGCGCTTGCTATCCGCCGCCAGCCCGTAGGGGCCGGACCTGTCCGGCCCGCCCGGACCTGTCCGGCCCGCCGGACACCCGGTGGAGCTGGCGGATAGGCGACGGCGGGAAGGAGGACGACGCCCCAGACCGCCGCGGCCGCGGCGAGAACCCAGAGCCGCCTGGGCGAACGGCTACGCGGAGCGAGCAAGGTTGCGGCGCCAGCGAGCAGGAATGCGACTCCCACCGCGAGGACAAGCTGCCGAGCGTCCGGCGCGGCGCGAGCGCTAGTGGTCGTGGTGGCCGTGGTCGTCTTCGGCGGCGAGGCGGAGGACACGCGCCTCGATCTCGTCGCTCGACACCATGCCGGTCTCGACGAGCAGGCGCTCGAGGGTGGCCAGCCAGCGCTCGTAGTAGCTGTAGGACTCCGTGGGGTCGTGGGCGTGCTCGCGCTCCCAGGCGCCGATCTCCTCGATCAGCCGGCCGCGGAATTCCTCCCAGTCGATCCCCTGCGCCTGGACGACGCCGACAGCGAGGCCGAACGCACGCGCCTGCCACGGCTCCTCGAAGACGAGCTCGCCGTTCGACCGCGGCAGGGCCTCGGCGCCGGTCATGGACGTGACCTCGGCCTGGACGCTCACGATGCGACGGGCGTCGACGCGAGTGCGGTGCCGATCATCGAGTCGCGGGTCACGAGATCGATGAGCTCGTCCTCGCTCATGCCCTCGGTTCCCTCGGGCCGCTCCGGCAGCACGAGGTAGCGGATCTCGGAGCTCGAGTCCCACACGCGGACCTCGACGTCCTCGCCGAGCTCGAGCCCGAACTCGGCCAGCACCTGGCGGGGCTCGATCACGATCCTCGAGCGGTAGGCGGGCTCCTTGTACCAGCGCGGCGGCAGGCCCAAGACCGGCCAGGGGTAGCAGGAGCAGAGCGTGCAGACGACGACGTTGTGGACGCCGGGAGTGTTCTCGACGACGACCAGGTGCTCGGCCTGGAGGCCGCCGAAGCCGAGCTCGGCGATTGCTGCGGTTCCGTCGGCGAGCAGGCGCCGCTTGTACCCGGGGTCGACCCAGGCCCGGGCGACGACGCGCGCTCCGTTCAGCGGCCCGAGGTCCTGCTCGAAGGTGCTGATGAGGGTGTCGACAGCCGTCGGTGTGAGCAGACCCTTCTCGTAGAGGAGCGACTCGAGCGCGCGGGTCCGCACCTCGAGCTCGCTCACGTCGTGATCGTGGTCGTGGCTCATGTGCTCTCCTTGCCGGCCGGAACGAGGTAGCTCTCCCAGAGATCGATGTGAACCGCATCCCGGCTCTCGGCGTCCTCGCCCCAGAGCTCGGACGCCTCGAAGCACACGGTGTAGAGGTGCTCGGGGCACTCGCCGAGATCGTGGGCGCTCGTGTCCGGGAAGACGTGGGCGCCGTGGTAGAGCACGATC
>JBBILK010000077.1:0-4200 GCA_037444965.1 Actinomycetota bacterium
GCTCGAGGTTGCGCGCCTCGACCTCGGTGCCGCAGCGCTCGCAGCGCCCGTCGACCACCTGCTCGTTCGCGAGCACGGTCTGACAGCTCGGACACCACTTCACGGGCGCCTCTTTGCGGTAGGCGAGACCGGCCTCGAAGAAGCGCAGGAAGAGCCACTGCGTCCAGCGGTAGTACTCGGGCTCGTGGGTCGACAGCTCGCGATCCCAGTCGATCGCCCAGCCCATACGCCGCATCTGGTTTCGGATCGCCGCGATGTTCCCCTCGGTGACGTCCCGGGGATGGCGTCCCTCACGGATCGCGGCGTTCTCGGCCGGCAGTCCGAACGCGTCGTACCCCATCGGCCGCAGCACGCGGTAGCCGCGGCGACGCCGCACGTGCGCCACGACGTCGCCGAGCGTGTAGTTCTTGACGTGCCCCATGTGGAGCTCTCCCGACGGGTACGGGAGCATCTCGAGCACGTACGTACGCGCCTCGTCGGCATCGGTGACCGGGAGCTCGGGGTTGGCCACGACGAACGCGCGCTCGCGCTCCCAGACCTCTTGCCACTTCCGCTCGACGGCCGCCGGCTCGTAGGGATCCATGGAGGAAGGATCGTAGCGGCCTCCCCGGGGTGCCGAATTAGAGTTCGGTCGGTGCTCCTGACGCGTCTTGGAATCGAGCGGCTCTGGGGCGGGGGACCCGAGGGCGCGTGGCCCTTCATGCGGTACTGGGTCGGTCCCGCGACCCTGCGGCTCGCACCGGGCTCCTGCGGCTACGGCGCCGACCGGGTCCCCGCGAGCGGAGGCGCCGTCCTCGCCGCGAACCACCTGTCGGCGCTCGACCCGCCGCTCGTCGGCACGTTCTCCCGGCGAGCGATCTGGTACATGATGAAGTTCGAGCTCGCCGAGATCCCGCTCGTCGGCGAGGTCCTGACGTGGACGGGCGCCTTCCCGATCCGGCGCGGCGAGAGCGACAGGGAGGGCCTCCGGCGCGCCCGCGAGCTCGTCTCCCGGGGCCACGTGATCGGCATCTTCCCCGAGGGAACACGGCAGCGCTTCGGCTATCCGGGCCCCGTCCAGCCGGGTGCCGTGATGATCTCGATGTACGAGCACGTGCCGGTCGTTCCCTGCGGTGTCGAGTCGTTCGGCTGGTCACCGAGGAACCGCCGAGCGTGCTGCGTCGTGTTCGGCGAGCCGATGCTCTTCGAAGGCGTGCCCGCCGGTGGGCGCGGCTACAAGGAGGCCGCGCGGCTCCTGCAGGCCGAGCTCGAGCGGCTCTGGCGGCTCGCGGCGGAGGCAGTGGCCGCCGGCTTCCCGTCGGAGCTACGCGACGGGACTCCTCGGAGCGAGCCGGTCGCCCCGGGGCACGGGCTCCGCGTCGAGGGCGGGGTGCGCAACGTCAGCGCGCTCGATCGAGAGTGACGCGCTCCACCCGCCGGCCCGCCAGGTCGAGCGCGGTCACGCGCAGGCGCTTCTCGCCGGCGAGGATCGAGAGGAAGCCGAACCCGAACCGGGCGAAGAGGCGCTTCGGATAGCCGTCGGGACACGCACGCGGCGGATAGGGAAACGCGCCGCCGCCGCCGTGGACGACGTAGGCGATCCCCCGCCGCGCGAAGCGCTGGTAGCTGTGCTCGTGGCCCGACAGCACGAGGTCGACCCCGTAGCGCTCGAACAGCGGCACCCAACGCTCGGCCACGGTCGTGTTGCCGGCGTGGAAGCCGCAGCTGTACGGCGGATGGTGGAAGGCGGCGATCTTCCAGCGCGCCGTCGAGGCCTCGAGCCGCCGCTCCAGCCAGGCCGTCTGCCGGTTGCCGATCGCGTTCGAGTCGAGGAGGAACAGCTCCACGTTGCCCACGCGGCGCGCGTAGTAGCGGGCAGGCATCCCGAGCGTCTCGAGCTCGTAGGCTCCGCGGTCGACCTCGTAGTCGTGGTTCCCGAGGGTGCCCGCTACGCCGACCCCGGCTGCCTCGACCCAGCCGAAGGCCTCGCTCCAGTTTCGCGCGAACGCCTCCGGGCTCCGCGTGTAGTCGTTGTCTCCGAGCGTGACGAGGAGGCGCGCGCCGTACCGCTCTTCGAAGCGCCGGATCGCGGCGCCCGTCGCACGCTCTCGCTCGCCCCCCACGCCGAAGTCGCCGACGGCGAGGATCCGAGTCGAAGCGCCAGCGGGGACGGCGGCGCCGGCCAGCAGGGCGAGAACGGCGAGAGCGTGGACGAGCCTGCGCACCGTGGAAGTATCGGCGCGCGCGGGGACGGCGTCAGCCCGTGAGGACGGACGGCTGCTCCGCGAGCCGCCCCGGCCGCGCCTCGAGGGGTAGCTCGACCCGGAACGTCGTTCCTACCCCCTCCTCGCTGGCGAGCCCGATCGTCCCGCCGTGGGCGTCCACGATCGCCTTTGCGATCGTGAGTCCGAGTCCGGTGCCCTGGACGGCACCGGCAGTCGCCTGGGTGGAGCGGAAGAAGCGCTCGAACACCCGTCCCTGCTCCTCGACGGGGATTCCCATGCCCGTGTCGGCCACCTCGATCGAAAGCGCGTCACCCGCGCGACCGAGCCTGACCTCTACGCGGCCCCCTTCCGGGCTGAACTTGATCGCGTTCGAGACGAGGTTGTCGAGCAGCTGACCGAGGCGTGCAGCGTCGCCGGCGATCGGTGTGACCGGCTCCGCCAGCAGCGCGAGCTCGACGCCCGCGCTCACCGCCCGCGGCTGCTGCGCCTCGAGACATTCGCGGACGACTGCATCGACGTCGACCTGCTCGAGCTCGAGCTCGAGACCGCCTGCGTCGACGCGGGCGACGAACAGGAGGTCGCCGACGAGGTTGAGCAGCCGCCTTGCGCTCCGCTCGATCACGCCGAGGAAGCCACGGTGCTCCTCCGTGAGCTCGTCCGCCTCGTCGCCGAGCAGCTCGACGTAGCCCAGCACCGACGTCAGCGGCGTGCGCAGCTCGTGCGAGACGACCGCGACGAGCTCGTCCTTCAACCGGTCGACCTCGCGCAGCCGCTCGTTCTGCTCCGCGAGCGCGCGGGTCGCCGCCTCCGAGACGCGACGGCGGCGGCGGAACTCGAGAGCCAGCGCCACCACGACGGCGAGCAGAGCTCCCACTGCAACGGTGATCCACGGGGCTGCGGCGGTCAGCCCTCCGACGAGCCCGCCGCGCGCTCCGACGACGACCAGGCCGTCCGCGCTGCCGAGCTTGACCGTCTCGCTCGCCGTCGTCCCGCCAAGGGGAAGCTCGTCCGTCGAGCTGGCGAGCACGAGCTCGGGCGTCTGGACGCTACCGAGGTAGAGGGCGAAGTCGGATCCGCCCGCCAGCCGCAGGGCGAAGACGCTCTGGAGCGCCGGAACGACGCTCTCCGCGTAGACCACGTGCCCCGGGTCGCCGCCCGACGTGGCAAAGCCGACGACGCGTCCGCTGGTGGTCTCCGCGATCTCCACCACGTCGATCCGATTCGAGCCGGCAACCTCGGAGAGCCGCTGCTTCGCGTCGTCGTCGAAGGACGCTGCAAGCACCGAAGGGGCACCGGCCGTCGCGACCGTCACCGGCCCGCCGGGCTCGAGCGCCACGAGCGTGATGCTCGTGATCGCAGTGCTCTCGAGCCGCTCGCTCATCGTGCGCTCGAAGACCCCGGGATCGGCGCCCGTCACCTCGGCGACGACCGAGCCGGCGTTCAGGATCGCCTCGATCTGGCGGGCGAACGAGCCCATCACCGCCGCCGTCTGCGCCGCCTGGTCGCGTAGGAGCTGCTGCTCCCGGTCGCGCACCTGCTGCCGCGCCACGACGTAGGCCCCGACGGCGAGCGCGAGGGCGACCGCGAGCGCGGCCAGGGAGAGACGCCCGAGTCGAACGGCACGCGACAGCTTGCGCAGAGCTCCCACGGAGAGTGCATCGGGAGCGGCCAGGGTGAGCTTTAGCTCCGCTGGCCGGTCGTGATGGAGTCACGTGAACCGAGCGTTTCGATACCTGCTCAAGGACCTCTTCGTCGAGATCGACTGCCTGGTCAGCGTCGGCAACCACTCGCACTGCCCGCGGCAGGACGCGATGATCGACGTGGTGCAGGCGTTCGCCAACGCTCCGGTCACCAACCCCGACGGCGCCACTGGGATCCAGCTCCACCTCGACACCGGAACCCTCTACGGTGCCGGGCTGACCTGGGTAGCGGGCGCCAGCGGCGCCAGCGGCAACGTCGGCGACATGGGCGGGGGCGGCAGCCAGATCCCGGAGGC
>JBBILK010000077.1:4259-9351 GCA_037444965.1 Actinomycetota bacterium
AAGTGGGCCAACTTCGACGAGCCGCGCCGGGCCCTCGTCTTCCGCTATGCGATCTTCGGCCACCAAGTCTACCGCGCCGACCGCCCGGCCGAGCCCTGCACCAGCGGCCAGGCCGAAGGCGCGCCGAGCAACGACTTCGTCGTCACCCTGGGCGGGCACAGAGCCTCCGGCGCTCCGTGCTGGTCCGCTACTCGCACGCAGCAGGCGGGACGTTCATGCACGAGCTCGGCCACACGCTCGGCCTCCTCCACGGCGGCGGCGACGATATGACCCAGAAGCCCAACTACCTGAGTGTCATGAACTACCCGTTCCAACCCTGCACGGTGCCGACCTCGCCCCCCGGGTCGAGGACGCCTATTCCCGGAGGCTGCGACTACAGCCGCTGGGACGTGGACCTGAACGAGGCCAGCCTTGACGAGTGCTTCGGCCTCGGACCGGCCCTAGGCTTCGGGCCCGAGGACTGGAACAAGAACGGCTTGCTCGAGGGCGCGACGTGCCCGCCGCCCTACACCGGCAACGTGACGGAGGACATCAGCTTCCTCGACGGCATCACGGAGCTGGACGGGTTCGACGACTGGGGCAACCTCGTCTTCGCCTTCCAGGGCCTCCCGAACTTCGGCGACGACGGTCCGATCGACCCGGTGCCCGACGAGCCCGATCCCGAGACCATCGCCGACGCCCAGCGGTCGCTCGGCGAGCTCCTCGCGCCGCAGATCGTGGTTGCGGTCAGTGGCCCGGCGACCGCCCTGCCCGGCGAGACCCTCACCTACACGGTGGAGACCGCCAACCACGGGCGGGGCCCGGCCTTCGCCGTGGCCGTGACCGTCGCCCGGCCCGACGGCTCGACGACCACCTTCGGCCTCGGCGACCTGATCGTCGGCGCCGCGACAACCCGCGAGGTGCAGGTGACAGTGCCGGAAGACGCGTGCCCCGAGACGCTGGCGGTCGGTGCTACGGCGGCTTTCACCGACGTGGTCGGGGCACCCGGCTCGGCGAGCGGAGCGGCGAGCAGCGAGGTACTCGACACTGCCGTGCCCGTGCTCCGGGTCACCCTGTCGCCCAGCCGGCTGTGGCCGTCGAACCACCAACTGAGGACGATCAACGCCACCGTGACCGCGACCGACGCGTGCGATCCGAGCCCACAGGTGCAGCTGGTGTCCGTCACGAGCAGCGAACCGGACGACGGTCGCGGCGACGGCGACATGCCCGGCGACATCTCCGGGGCGGAAATCGGCACCGACGATCGCTCCTTCCGGCTGCGGGCCGAGCGCTCGGGGTTGGGACCGGGGCGCGTCTACACCGTGGTCTATGAGACAAAGGACGCGAGCGGCAACATCGCTCGGGCTACGTCCACGGTCATCGTGCCTCGCACCAGGACGGGCTTCGCCTTCCGTAGCGGCCCTCGTGCCGCGACTACGAGCGAATGGAGCCAACGGGACTCGAACCCGTGACCTCCTGCATGCCGAGCAGGCGCTCTCCCAGCTGAGCTATGGCCCCTGGACGAACTCATCCAGTCTAGAGTCTGACAGGCGCTCGAGGCGGAAGTCGTCGGCCCAGTTCACCCCGCGCTCCTGGTTGTTCCGCGCCGGGACCAGCCGAAGCTGGATTTCGGCTCGCCCCGAGAAGCGGGCGAGCGGGAGCAGGAAGCACCGATCGAGCTCAGGGCAGAAGGCTGCGATGGCGTCGACCTCGTCGCTCGTGTAGGACCGCCGCACAAAGCCGTTGCGTCCGCGTCGGCAGGAGCGGCAGCTCGAGAATCAGGTCGTAGCGTCCGCCCTCGGCGACGGGCCTGTAGACACCCATCCCGAGCCGGACGGCGGCATGAGCGATCGCTGTCTCGGCGATTGCGCCCCTCTGACTTGGCGTGAGCACCCTCGAAGGATAGTTGTCCGATCGGACAACAGATCTCGTCAGCTCACGGCCACCTCGACCGACGGGACGTCGCCCCACAGCTCCTCGAGGCGGTAGTAGGCGCGGGCCTCGGGCGTGAAGACGTGGAGGACGACGTCCAGGTAGTCGGCGAGGATCCACGTCGCCTCCTTCTCGCCGGACACGTGCCGCGGGAGGATCCGTTCGCCGCGCTTCAGGCCGTCGTGGACGGCGTCGAAGATCGCCTTCGTCTGCCGCGGGTTCTGGCCGGAGCAGACGACGAAGTAGTCGGTGTAGCTGACGACCGGCCGCATGTCGAGTATCACGACATCTCGCGCCAGCTTCTCCTGGGCGAGATACGCGATGCGGCGGGCCTGCTCGAGCGGTGTCAGGTGGGCTGGGTCTCCTCGGAGCTTCTCTGCTCAGCGTAGCGCCGCGAGCGGACAGGGGTCAACCGGCACCATCACGGCTTCGATACAGGTCGAGCTCCCCGATCAAGGCTGCGACCGGGAGCGGAACGAGCTCGTCGATCGGCCGGCCCTGTGCGACGAGCTCCCGGATCTCCGTGGAGGAGATCGGCAGCTCGGGCATCTCGAACAGCTCGACGCGGTCGCGCCGCTCGAGCCGCCGAAGCACGGCCTCGAGGGACTCCCGCCGGTGGCCCGGCCTGGTCCCCACGCCGACCCGGACGTGGCGTAGCACCTCCTCCGGCTCGCGCCAGGTGAGGAAGCTCGCGAACTCGTCGGCGCCGACGACGAAGACGGTGTCGGCCCCGAAGCGTCCCCCGGCCCAGCGTGCCGTCTCGACGGTGTAGGAGGGGCCGGGCCGGTCGAGCTCCCAGCGGGAGAGCTCGACGGACGGGAGGCTCCCGAACGCGGCCGCGGCCAGCCGGTAGCGGATCTCCGGGTCGGTCTCGACCGGCTTGTGAGGAGCGAGACCGGTGACGACGACGAGCAGGCGCTCGAGGCCGAAGTGCCGGATCGCGGCGTCGGCAAGCGCGACGTGGCCGTTGTGCGGAGGGTCGAATGCTCCGCCGAGCAGGCCGACGGTCACGCGAGCACCATCGGCTCGTTCCCCACCGTTACCCGGTCCCCCTTGCGGGCGCCGGCCGCTCGGAGCGCCTCCTCGATCTCCTCCGGCGACACGGACGAGAGATCGCGGCCGGTGACGAGGAAGCCCCGATCGGTGCGGAAGACCCGGAACGGGCGCCGGAGCGGAGGGCGCGGCCGGTAGACCAGGAAGTCGGCCAGCTCTTGTCCGGCACCGGCCTCCGCCGGCGCCGGGCCACCCGGGACTGTCTCGAAGAGGCGCTGCTTGAGCCCGGCGATTCCTTCGCCCGTAACCGCTGAGGTGCGAACGACGGCGACGATGCGCGGATCCTCGATCGCGTCGGGGGGCGGCCCACCGAGGTCGGCCTTGCTGAGCACGACGACCTGGGGCAGCTCGGCGAGACCGGCGCCGCAGGCGGCGAGCTCGCGGTCGATCGCTCGGAAGCGCCCGGCCACGCCGCCTTCGTGCGCGTCGATCACGTGGACGAGCAGCCGCGCTCGCTCGAGATGCGCGAGGAACTCGTCACCGAGCCCCACGCCCTCGCTCGCGCCCTCGAGCAGCCCCGGCACGTCGGCGACCACGAGCTGGCGGCCGTCAGGGGCCTCGACCGTGCCGAGCACGGGTGCGAGCGTGGTGAACGGGTAGTCGGCAACCTTCGGAGTGGCGTTCGAGATGCGCCGGAGCAGCGAGGACTTGCCGGCGTTCGGAAAGCCGAGCAGCGCCGCGTCGACGAGCAGCTTGAGCCTGAGCTCGAGAGTTCGCTCCTCGCCCGGCAGGCCGGGCTCGGCGATCCTGGGAGCGCGCCTCGCCGGCGTCGCGAACCGCCGGTTCCCTGCACCCCCGCGACCTCCGTGCGCGACCACCGCGCGCGCGCCCGGATGGGCCAGGTCGACGAGCAACTCCCTCTCGGCGAAGACCTGCGTGCCGACCGGCACGTGCAGGACGACGTCCTGTCCGTCGCGCCCCCGGCGGTTCGAGCCCTCGCCGGGCCGGCCGCGGCCGGCCCGGAAGCGGGTCTTTCCTCGCAGGGAGGCAAGATCGCGAAGGTCGGGGTCGGCGACGAGCACGACGTCACCGCCGTCGCCGCCGTCGCCGCCGTCCGGCCCCCCACGGGGGACGAACTTCTCACGCCGGAAGCTCAAGGCGCCGTCACCGCCCCGCCCGCCCTGGGCGACGATCGCCGCCCGGTCGTGGAACACCAGCGAGTCCTTCGAGAGCCTCGGCGAGGCTCTTACAGGACCGAGACGATGCGTCGCTCGCCGCTCGTCCGGAACGTGAGGACGCCGTCGCGGGTCGCGAAGATCGTGTCGTCGCGCCCGAGCGCCGCCCCCGGACCCGGCCGGAAGCGGGTGCCGCGCTGCCGCGCGATGATCATCCCCGCCCGCACGTCCTGGCCCGCGAACAGCTTGACCCCGAGTCGCTTCGACTCGGAGTCGCGCCCGTTCCTGGACGACCCGAGGCCCTTCTTGTGAGCCATGCGCTGCTACTCCTCCCCGGAGGTCGCTTCGGGCTCGGCCGCCGCCTCCGCCTTCTTCCTCGTGCGCCGGGCGGGCTTCGCGGCGCCGATCGACTCGATCTCGATCTGCGTCAACCGGGGGCGGAACCCGTTGCGCCGCCGGTAGCCGGTGCGCTGCTTGTGCTTCCCGACGATCACCTTCTTGCCGAGCACGTGAGCCGTCACCCGCGCCGTCACCTGCTTGCCCTTCAGCTCGTCCTTGCCGAGGAGAGCCTCGGACTCCCCTCCCAGCAGCAGCAGCTCGGGATGGAACGTCTTGCCCTCGTCGTAGGGCAGGCGGTCGACGAGCAGCCGCTCGCCCTCCCGGACGCGGTGCTGCTTGCCGCCGACGGTGATGATCGCATAGCTCATGGTGAAGTCCCAGCGTGAGAAGAGCGGGCGCGGGGCCCGCTTCGGAGAACCATTCTAGCCGGCGTCCGCAGACGCGGCAACGGCAGCGTCGGGGGTCTTGGGCGCCCGCGCGGCCCGGGCCTCTCCGGCCGCCTTCGCGCGGCCGCGTCCGCCGCGCGTTCCCCGGCGCGTGCGCTTCTTGGGCGTCTCCTCCGCAGCCGCGGGCTCCTCGGGCGGAACCTCCTCCACCGCCGCCGCGGCCTCCTCGCCGGAGGCCTCCGCCACGACGGCTTGCTTCCGCCCACGGCCACCGCGCGTCCCGCGGCG
>JBBILK010000078.1:0-9303 GCA_037444965.1 Actinomycetota bacterium
GTCCCGCACCTGGCGGTGCTCGTCACGGAAGACGGCGGCGAACTCGGCGGCGAGCCCGCCCTCGGTGGTAACGACGGTCACGAGAGTCTCCTTTCGCGTAGTCGCTTCTAATCATGAAGTGACTATCAAAAGTAAAGAGTTGCCGCTTCGAGTGCCTGATCAATCTCGACGAGAGCGCAGACAGGCGACCAGGTCCTGGAGCACGTCGCCGGCGCTGCCCTCGAGCTTGAGGTCGGCCCGCCGGTCGAACGACGTCGGACCGACGTTGACGATCGCGACCCTGCCGCCTCCCGCTTTCGTCAGCGACGGCAGCTCGGCAACCGGCCAGACCTCGAGCGACGAACCGATGACGAGCAGCAACCTGGCCTCACGGGCGAGCTCCCAGGCGCGATCGACGGCCTCCTCGGGCAGCTGCTCGTCGAAGAAGACGACGTCCGGTTTGAGCACCTTGCCGCACGCGGGACAGCGCGGCGCTGCCTCGCTCTCGGCGAGCAGCTCGAGCACGCGCTCGAGCGGGTAGCGCGTACGGCAGGCCCGGCAGCTCGAGCTGCGGATCGAGCCGTGCACCTCGACGACGTCACGGCTGCCGGCCCGCTCGTGGAGCATGTCGATGTTCTGCGTGACGACCGCCCGCACGTAGCTCGTGCGCTCGAGCTCCGCGAGCGCGTAGTGGGCCCGGTTCGGTTCCGCCTTCGTCAGCAGCTCGAAGCGAAGCCGGTAGAACCGCCAGACCTTGTCGGGGTCGCGCCGGAAGGCTCCCAGCGAGGCGTACTCGCGCGGGTCGACCTTGGCCCAGATCCCCGTCGGCGAGCGGAAGTCGGGGATGCCGCTCTCGGTGGAGATGCCGGCGCCGGTGAGGACGACGCAGGGCTTCCCTTCCGTGACCAGCTCGGCCAGACGTCTCACGTCATCCATCGGCGCCATCGTAGGATGCCCCGCGTGGACGGCTTTCGCTTCTCGACCGACCTGCGGGTGCGCTTCAACGAGACCGACGCCCAGGGCGTCGTCCACAACTCGGCCTACCTCGTCTGGCTCGAGATCGCCCGAATCGACTACCTCGCCCGCTTTCCGGGCGGCTACAAGGGTCTCGTCGAGGAGCACGGTGTCGACGTGACCACGGTCGAGGCGTACGTCCGCTACCGCGCCGGCTGCCGTTTCGACGACCGTCTGCGCGTCTGGGCGCGAACGGCCGACCTCCGCGGCGCTCGCTTTCGGTTCGAGTACGCGATCGAGCGGGTGAGCGAACCGGCCGGACTCGTCGCCGAAGGCTGGACCGCTCACGCGTGCGTCGACGCGACGACGCTGCGGCCGCTGCGCATGCCCTCCTGGCTGGCCGAGCAGCTCGCAGCGCTCGAGAGCTAGAGGCCGGGAGTCGGCCTGACTCCCGCTTCTCGCCTGGCCCTCCCGCGCCGCGAGAGGGTGTCGCGAACGAGGTCGCTCGCGAGGAGGGAGGCGCCTCCGGCGAGCGCAAGCGTCTCGAACGCCAGGAAGTACCAGCCGTTCAGTTCGGGATCGAGCGCGAGGCGAACGCCGACGACCGTCAGAGGTACGAGCCAGATCGCTTCTCGCGTGTGACGAAGCCGTCTCGCAACGACCGCGCCCGCGAGGATCGCGCAGGCTCCCTGGACGAGGCGCATCCACCACGTGAACGGGGTTCCGGGCTCGAGGAAGAGCGAGACGAGCGTGCTTCCCGCAACCTCCCAGCGGTAGCCGAACATCCGGAACTCCCCCGCAGCCGCGAAGGGGGCGAAGAGGACGAGCGTCGTCGCCGTCTGTGCGAGCACGCCGCGCAAGCTCGCGCGAAGCCCGTCCGACAGCAGGAGCACCGGCAAGCCCAGGACGCCCCAGGTTTCGAGGCCGGCCGAGAGACCGATGAGCACGCCGGCTCGGCCGGGCCGGCCCGCGCCCGCGTCGACACCCGCGAGCAGCCAGAGAGCCGGGATCAGGGCCTGGGCGGGATGCCCGTCCACGAAGGCGCCGTGTGGCACGCCCGAGCCGACTGCGACGATCGATGCGCCGGCCGCGAGAGCGGCGCGTCGCGGCGCGTTCTCGCCTAGCAGCCGCCACACTGCGAGGGCGAAGAGCGCCGCGGCCCCGATCTCCACGGCACAAGCGAGGAGCGTGGTCGGGGCGATGCCGAGCGCGCCCGCGACCCTGTCACCCAACCCCAGGAAGAGGAGCTGCACCGGTCCCGCCTGTAGGCCCGGATCGGCGAACGTGCTGGCCCAGTCCGGCGAGACGAGCGTCCGCGACGCGGACAGGAAGTACGGGACGTCGATCGGATCGGCGTCGAGATCGCGAACTGCAGCGGCAGCGGCGACGAGCACGACACCGATGGGCCACGCACGGCCGAGCGTTCTCACATCGCTAGGATCGACACGAGTCGGCGCCGGCTTGACCGGCTCCGGGCAGTGGGCAGTTGGCTAGGCCGGTGGAGCCGGCGGCTGCGTCGTGGTGCCGGGCGGCGGCTCTTCCGGAGGCGGCTCGCCGCCCGAGCCCGAGCCGCCCGAGCCGGAGCCGCTCCCGGCGCTCGAGCCGCTGCCGCCGTTCGACGGGGTCTCCGTGTCGGCCGGCGGCTTCTCCTCGACGGGCTTCGGCTTCGTCCCGATGTGGACGATCCGCGGCTCGGCCCGGTAGCTCGAGTACCACGTGCTGTCGTAGAGCACGTCGCCGTTCGCGTCGTAGACGACCCGCCGCACCGAGACCGAGCGCGACGGCTCTCCGGGATCCTCGACGTAGCGCTCGCCGACGAAGAGGTTCGGGTCCTTGGTCCGCTTCACGGGCGCGGGGCCGGTCACCTTCAGCGGCGACGTCTCGACGACCACCTCGCGGTCGAGCGGCGTTCCGTAGAGGTTGATCGTGAGCGACGAGGAGTCCACGAACGCACGGAGCCACAACCAGTGGCCGGTGTCGTTCCTGAACTGGAGGTCGGTGTCGGGGTAGTTCACGGTCGCGTCGCGACCCGTCGGGTAGTGGCTGATGTACAGCGCGTGGTTCGTCCGAGCCTCGATCGAGAGCCCCGCCTCGAAGGCGGCATTGAAGACGGTCGTCGAGACCTGGCAGACGCCGCCCCCGAGTCCGGTCTCGAGCTCGCCGTTGATGATCACCGGCGCCTCGAGGAAGCCCTTGTCGGCGTTGCGCTCGCCGGTCGTCTCGTTGAACGAGAAGACGGTGCCCGGCGGGATGAACGTGTCGTCGATCAGCGTCGACACGAGCTGGACGTTGTGGACGCGGTTCGCGTCGCCGCCGTACGTCGTCGTGTAGGAGCTGACGACTCCGGTGATGCCCATCTTCTTCGCGTCGGTCGTCGAGAGCCTGGGCTTCGCGGTCGCGAGCACCAGGTCGGCGTTGCGAGCGGCCGGCGCCGTCGCGAGCGCGGCGGCGAGGAGGGCGGCCTTCGTCGCGTCGACGTCGAGCCGCCGGCCCTCGCGCGACGGCACGATTCGCACCCTGCCGCCGGAGGTGAGCTCGAAGTCGGCATCCTGCGGCTTGCGGTCGACCTCCCTCGCGAGCTGCGAGAAGTACCGGTCCGCTTCCTTGCCGCCGATCGCGAGCTCGGCCGACCCGTTCGCCGGGAGTTGCAGCAGCGTCGCGAGCTCGCCCGGCTGGAGGGTGACGCGCACCCGCTTGTAGGAGAGCTCGACGGGCGCCGAGAGCGCGGCTCGTACCTTCGGCAGGAGCGGCTGCAGCTCTCCGGCGGTCACCTGCGGCTCGGCGACGGAGACGGGAAGCGCGACCCGCTCGCCGCGCTCGAATCCCGCGAGCGCCGAGACGAGCAGCGACGCTGCGGCCTTGCGATCGAGCGCCACGCCTGCCCGGGCGTCCCGGATCGCCGGCTGGAGGCCTTCGAGGACGATCGAGGCCTCGACCGGCGGGCGGTCGATCCGCTTCGCGATCCGGGCGACCTGCCGCTCGACGGCGGCCGCGTCCGCCGTCGCCGCCGGATCGATCTCCGCACCGCCGAACCGGAGCGCGAGACGCTCGAAGCCGCGGAAGAGGATGAATCCGCCCGACTTCGCGAGCGCCTCGTCGACGGCGGTCGCCCAGTCGTTCGCGATGCCGAGCCTGAGGGGTCTGAGCGCGAAGGTCTCGTCCTCGTGGACGAACACGACCGGCTGGTCGCCGACCGCGACTGCCCGCTGCTCGAGGAGCGAGCGCGCCTCCTCGGCGGTCATTCCACCCACGTCGACCCCGGCGATGCGAATCCCCTCCGCGATCCGGTCGGTCGACCCGGCGAAGCCGATGCCGACGCCGACCGCGAGGAGCACGAGACCTGCGACCACCCCGGCGCCGATCCGGCGGCGGAGCTTCGCCGAGCGCGCCTTTCGCCGGCGGCGCTCCTCGTAGTAGGCCCGATCCTTGGGCGGTGCCGAGACCCCAGCGTCCACCCGCATGGAGGCGCAGTCTAGCAACGTGCCTCGAGCCTCAGACGGGGCTTCACGCCCCGGTCACGACCGCGGCACCCGAGTGACCCGCGTAGACTACGGCCGTGGATCTCTCCCTCACCGACGAGCAGCGCGACGTCCAGGAGACAGTGCGGCAGTTCGTCGAGGAGCGCGTGCTCCCGAACGCGATCCAGAACGACATCGACCACCGTCTCGACCTGTCGGTGATCGAGGGGATGGCCGAGCTCGGCTTGCTCGGGATCGTGATTCCCGAGGAGTACGGCGGCGCAGGCCTCGATTTCGTCTCGGAGGCGCTCGTGTGCGAGGAGATCGAACGGGGCGAATCGGCCTTCCGCACGCTGATCTCGGTGCACGTCGGGCTGAACTCCCTGTCGCTGCTCCGCTACGGGACGGAGGATCAGAAACGGCGCTACCTCGTGCCGCAGGCGCAGGGCGAGAAGATCGCCTGCTTCGGACTGACCGAGCCCGCGGCCGGGTCGGACGTGGCGGCGATGCGAACGACGGCGCGTCGGGAGGGCGACGTCTACGTTCTCAACGGCCAGAAGAACTGGATCTCGTACGCGACGGTCGCCGACCATGCGCTCGTGTTCGCGAAGACCGATCCCGCCGCGGGGCACAAGGGGATCTCCGCCTTCGTCGTCGAGAAGGGCACGAAGGGCTTCTCGGCGGCCGACATCGAGCACAAGCTCGGGGTCTGGGCCGGCTCGACCGGCGAGCTCTTCTTCGAGGACTGCGAGCTACCGGCCGAGAACCTGGTGGGCGAGGAGGGTCAGGGATTCGAGATCGCCATGTACTCGCTCGACCAGGGCCGCTTCACGGTCGCCGCGGGCGCGCTCGGCGTCATCCGCGCCTGTCTCGAGCGGTCGGTCGAGTACGCGCGCGAGCGCGAGACGTTCGGGCAGCCGATCGGCCGCCACCAGTTCGTCCAGGACATGATCGCGGAGATGGTGCTCGGCTACGACACCTCGAAGCTGCTCGTCATGCAGGCCGCCTGGATGAAGAACCAGGGTCTTCGCAACACGCGCGAGACGAGCCTCGCCAAGTGGCACGCCACCGAGGAAGCCTTCAAGGCGGCGAACCTCGCGATCCAGGTGCACGGCTCCTACGGCTACGCCGCCGAGTACGGGATCGAGCGCTACTTCCGCAACGCCAGGGCCCCGGTGATCTACGAGGGCACCACCCAGATTCACAAGCTGATGCAGGCCGAGCACGCGCTCGGCTACCGCCGCCTCAACGGCAGGGAAGGCGACATCTCCCCGCTCGCCTCGTGGGGACCCGCATTGCTCGCACGCTGACGGCGGCCCTCGCCGCCGCCCTCGTCCTCGCATCGTCGAGCGCCGGGGCCCCGCCGCCGCGAGGAGTGCTCGTCCCGGGCCAGAGTCTCGGCGGCGTCCGGCTCGGGATGACGAAGGCACAGGTTCGGGGAGCGTGGGGATCGACGTTCGGCCGCTGCCGGAGCTGCGCCCGGGAGACCTGGTACTTCAACTACCGGCCGTTCACGCCTCAGGGCGCGGGCGTCGCGTTCGCGGACGGTCGGGTCGTGCACGTGTTCACGATCTGGCAGCCAGCCGGGTGGAAGACGACGAACGGGCTCACCCTCGGCGCGCTCGAGGGCCAGGTGACGCAGGCCTACGGCCAGCTCCCCGAGCGTTCCTGCGCCGGCTACGACGCGCTCCTGCTCCGCGGCCGCAAGGCCCAGAGCGTCTTCTACATCGACGACGAGGTGCTCTGGGGATTCGGCCTCACGCGGCCGGGGTCGTCTCCCTGCGTCTAGCCTCGTCCTCCGCACCCGCGAGCCTCGCGACGAGCGGGATCGCGAGCAGGACGGGGATTCCGACCGCCGGCCACATCGCCGCGTAGCCGTCCGTCGAGCGGAGGAGTCCGTGAAAGATGTCGATCACGGCACCGACGAGCAGGGGCCCCGCGAGCAACCCGACACCCTTCGTCATGATCGCGAGCCCCGAGATCGCGCCGCGGTCTCGCGCCGGCATCAGCTTGAACAGGAGGCCCCACGCGAGCGTCATCACGGTTCCGCCGGCGACGGCGATCGGGGCGACGAGCGCGTAGTACCACCAGTGCCACTCCTTGGCGAGCACCGTCAGCGTGAGCCCCAGGCCGTAGACCACCGAGGCGACCAGGATCACGCGCCCGATCCCGAACGCGTCGCCGAGCTGGCCCGCGACCAGCGCGGCGACCATGTACCCGCCCGCCACGACGGCGAGCACGGTCGACGAGACGTAGAGGGGCTGGTCGAGACCCTCGATCACGTAGAGGACGACGAAGGTGCGCATGCCGGCGAAGGTCGCCTCCCAGGCGGTATTGGCGATCAGGAAGCGGCGCACGTCGCGCTCACGCCGGATGATCCGCCACGGCGAGGCGAGGTACGAGCGGAATCGCTCGTAGTGACGCCTTCCGGGCTGGTCCTCGCGGACGAGGAAGATCACCGCGGAACAGGCGAACGCGGTGACCCCGGCGGCGAGGATGAACGGAAACGGCTCCCAGACGCCCAGGAGGACGCCGCCGCCGACGAGGGCCGCCCCGAGGGCGAGACCGCGCATGACGTGCTGCGCCCCCTGGGCGCGGCCGAAGACCGAGTCCGGGAGCAGATCCGGGTAGAGCCCCCGGTAGGGCGGCTCGTAGATGTAGTAGGCGAAGAAGAACGCGAACAGCACGAAGGCGGTCGCCGCGAGGTTCGGCATGAACGCGACCATCGCGAGCGACAGGGTCATCGGTGCGATCGCGAAGGCGAGGTACGGCCGCCGCCGGCCGAAGGGGGTCCGCGTCGCGTCGGAGAGCGGCCCCACGAGAAGCGGCAGGACGATCGCGAAGATGCCCTCCGCGGCGAGCACGACGCCCACGAGGGTTGCCGAGGAGGTGAACTCCTCGAGGATCGGCGGGAGGTACGCGGCGACGGTCGTGATCGACCACGCGAGGCCGAGCGCGCCGAAGCCGAGCGTCCAGATCAAGCGCCTGGTGCCGGCGGTCTCGGCCGCCTCGCGCCGCATGCCCGGGATCACGGCCAGCTGCGGGCGCCCTTTCCGCGGCATCCGGGGAGTCTAGACGCCGCCCCGGCTCGCGCAGAGCGGCGTTACGTGTGCAGGCCGAGCGCGGCGGGGAGCGCGTACAGATCGGGCAGAACGTCGCCACGAGCGGGGTAGCGTCCCTCCCGGTCGAGGAGAAACGCGCGCATCCCGATCGACCGTGCTCCCTCGACGTCGTCGAGCAGCGAGTCCCCGACCATGACCGCGTCTTCCGGCGCGACCGCGAGCATCGCGAGCGCGGCGCGGAAGATGCTCGGATCCGGCTTGACCTTCCCGTGCGAGCCGGAGCTGACGGCCGCGTCGACGTCGAGCGAGAAGGTGTCGACGAACCGCTCGAGGTCGCGGCTCGTGTTCGAGACGAGCCCGATCCGAAGGCCGTGGCGGCGTAGCTCCCGCAGCACCGGCGGCGCGTCCTCGTAGAGCTCGAAGTTGGTCGAGTGCTCCCAGGCCTTCACGATCTCGACGGCGAGGGCGGTCACCTGCGGGCCGCGGCCGCTCATCCCCCGGATGATGTCCTCCGTGAACCGGATCCAGATCGTCTCGTCGTGCTCGAGCTCGGGGTGGTGCTCGAGATCCTCGACCGCCGCCGTCCGGGCCTCGTCGTAGCGGGCCGGGTCGAGCGCGAGCCCGTGACGCTTGCCGGCTCTGCGGTACCCGTCGGGTCCGAGTAGCGGCCCCGGCTTGGCGAGGGTGAAGTCGACGTCGAACAGCACGGCGCGCGGGCGTTTCACGCCCCGCGCGTTAGACGACCGCCGGCCAGCGATACGCAGAGGGCCGGCGGTTGGCGAGAGACGGCAGGCTCTCGCGGACCCGCGCCATGCGCGCCTTGTCGAGCTCGGCGGTGATGACGGTGTCGTCGTCCGGCGCGACCGCGAGCACGACGCCCCACGGGTCGACGATCATCGACCTGCCGAAGCTCGCCTTCCCGGGCACGTGGGTCCCCCACTGGTTGGCCGCGACGACGTAGAGCTGGTTCTCGACCGCGCGGGCGCGAACCAGGAGCTCCCAGTGATCCTTGCCGGTGTAGAGCGTGAACGCCGCCGGGGCCGTGATCAGCTCGGCGCCCTCGAGCGCGAGGATCCGGTAGAGCTCGGGGAAGCGTAGGTCGTAGCAGGTGGTGAGCCCGAGACGCCAGCCTTCGGCCTCGCAGAGCACGGCCTCGTCGCCCGGCTCCTCGGTCTCGGACTCGCGGTAGACCTGGCCGCCGACCTCGACGTCGAACATGTGGATCTTCCGGTAGAGGGCGACGAGCTCACCCTCGGGGTCGAAGACGAGGCAGGTGTTCGAGAGCTTCTCCCGCCCCTCTCGCACCTCGGTGATCGATCCTCCGACCAGCGTGATCCCGTGCTGCCGCGCCCAGCCGCTCATCGCGAGAGCGGTCTCGCCCCCCTCGATCGGCTCGGCGGCGGCCCGGATGACGTCGGGGGGCCCCCACGCGTTCCACTTCTCCGGGAGCACGACGACGTCGGCTCCCGTCGCCGCGGCCCGTGCGACGAGCCGCTCCGCCTTCTCGAGGTTCGCCGGCTTGTCGCCGCGGGCGTTCAGCTGGGCGCAGGCAACCCGCAGGAGATCCGCCATGGAGCAAGGATAGCCCGCGCGGTCCCCTCTCTGCCCACTCCGCCCGAAGTCGAGCGGCACCCGGCGGGTGCCGCGACTTCGGGCGCTTGGTCGGGGTGCCGGGATTTGAACCCGGGACCTCACGGTCCCGAACCGTGCGCGCTACCAGGCTGCGCTACACCCCGAGGCCCTGCAAGGGTAGCCGAACCGCTACATTCGTCGCGTGGCGCACCGTGACGAGATCATCGCGTTCGCGGACGAGTTCCTCGAGCTCGCCGCCTACCCTGACTACGGGCCGA
>JBBILK010000079.1:0-9300 GCA_037444965.1 Actinomycetota bacterium
GAGCCGATGGCCGAGCCGCTGCTTTCCCGGATGTCCGAGCTGCGCTCGCCGCAGGACTACGAGGCCCACGTGCGCGGCGAGATCCCGCCGTGGCAGGAGCACTACACCTCCGACGACTACACGGAGTACACGTGGCACGCGCCGACGGCCCGCCTCTACGTCGGCCGCTGCCTGCTCGACGCGCCGGAAGGCGTCGACTACCCGGCCTGGGTCTTCAACGCGCTCGGCGGCTACCCGCCGGCGATCGACCCGACCGTCGCCTGCGCGGCGCGGACGATCGGGGCGACGCTCGTCGACCTGCTCACCGACCCGGCCGCGCTCGAGCGGGCGCAGGCCGAGTTCCGCGAGCGCACGGGCGGCGGCATCGGCGGCACGCGCTGGCTCCCGCCGCTCCTGCCGCCCGAGTTCGAGCCGCCGATCTCGTACCGCTGGCCGGAGTACGTGACGACGGCCCGCGGCGAGGAGTGGTGGATCCCGCTGGGGGCGTGAAAGGGCTCTTTGCCGGTATAGCGACAAGCTGCTACGCTGGGGCAATGGCTACGACGAAGAAGAAGGTCACCTTCTACCTCGACGAGGACGTCGTCCGCGCAGCTCGGGTACGTGCGGCGCGAACCGACCGCCGCGATTCGGAGATCGTCGAGGACGCGTTGCGGTCCTACCTGGGTTTCGACGTCGTCGAGCGCGTGTGGGCACGAAGCAATCTCGGCGAGGCCGAGGCAATGGAGCTGGCGGTCTCCGAGATCCACGCCATGCGCGACGAGAAGCGTGCCACGCGCGGTTCTTGACCCGAACGTCCTCGTCTCGGCCCTGATCACCCCCGCCGGCGCCAGCGCGCAGCTGCTCGTCGAGCTGCGGGCCGGCGCCTACGAGCTCGTGGTCTCGCCGCTGCTGCTGACCGAGCTGGCGGACGTGCTGAGGCGAGAGAGGTTCCGGCGGTACGTGACGGAAGCCGAGGTCGACGCCTTCGTCGGGCTCGTCCGCACGGCGAGCATCCTCGTCGACGATCCCGATCCGACCTCCGACCCGATCGGCGTCGATCCCGGAGACGAGTACCTGATCGCGCTTGCGAGAACGGCGCGGGTCAACGCGCTCGTGTCCGGCGACCCGCACCTGAGCCGGCTGCGCCCGGCGATCCCCGTGCTCAGCCCGCGGGAGTTCCTCGATGTGATCCGGGCTGACACTTGACGCCGTTGACCGTCTCTGGCAAGCTGGAGTAGGAAAGTCAGAAATTCCTTCTTTCGGACATGCCCAAGAGCATCATCCGCAGCAAGGGGCAAGTCACCATTCCCTCGTCGATCCGGAAGGCAGCCCGCCTCGAGGAGGGAGATCCCGTCGAGGTCGAGCTCGTGGCAGAGGGGATCTTGCTCCGGCCCGGCAAGGTGATCGACGCGACTCAGGCGTGGTTCTGGACGTCCAACTGGCAAGCGAAGGAGCGCGAGGCCGACGAGGACCTGGCGGCCGGCCGGGTGGAGCGATTCGAGAGCGAC
The DNA here is from genome assembly GCA_037444965.1 of Actinomycetota bacterium. Classification (GTDB taxonomy): domain Bacteria; phylum Actinomycetota; class Thermoleophilia; order Gaiellales; family Gaiellaceae; genus JBBILK01. Next base: position 1,488 of record JBBILK010000079.1, read on the forward strand.
GAGGACTTCCTTGCCGCCCTCGATGCGCGGATGAAGCCGCTCGATGCCGGCGCATGAGGCCGCCGAGTCGTTCTGGCGGGATTGGGAGCGGCTGACCGCCGGACAGCAGCGCCGGTTTCGACAGGCGGCCGTGAAGTTCGCGGTGGACCTCGAGCGCGGCATGGGCTTCCGCCCGAGCCTCCGCGTCAAGGGGGTGCGAGGCGCGCCGGACATCTACGAGCTGACGTGGGCGCCCGACGGGCGTGCCACATTTCAGTACGGGCACCCGGTGCGAAGGAACGACGTCCACGTCGTCTGGCGCCGGATCGGGACACACGGCATCCTTCGCGTGCCGTAGGCATGGTTCGAAAGGAGGCGCGCTGATGCGGATCTTCGTCGCCGGGGCGACCGGGGCGCTCGGCCGGCCGCTCGTGCCGCTGCTCGTCGAGGCGGGGCACGAGGTGACCGGGATGACGCGCTCGCCGGAGAAGCTCGAGCCCCTGCGGGCGCTCGGCGCGAAGGCCGTCGTCTGCGACGCATTCGACGCCGACGGGCTGAAGGAAGCCGTCGTCGCGGCGCGGCCCGAGGTCGTCGTGCACGCGCTCACGAGCATCCCGCGGGCGATCGACCCGCGACGGCTGGGCGAGCAGTTCGAGGAGAACGACAGGCTCCGTCGCGATGGCACGCGGAACCTCGTTGCCGCAGCGCTTGCCGCCGGCGCCGGCCGGATCGTGGCGGAGAGCATCGCCTTCGCCTACGCCCCCGGCGGTCCGGGCCTGCGGGTCGAGGAGGACCCGCTCGCCGTCTCCGCGCCGCTCCCGTGGGGCCGCATCGTCGGCGCCGTGCGCGACCTCGAGGAGGCCGTCACGCAGACGCCGGGGATCGACGGGATCGTCCTTCGCTTCGGCGCCTTCTACGGCCCCGGGACGTTCTACGCGCCGGACGGCTCGACCGCCGAGCTCGTTCGACGGGGCCGGCTCCCGATCGTCGGGGGCGGGACGGCCGTTACGTCCTTCATCCACGTCGACGACGCGGCCCGCGCGACGGTGCTCGCCCTCACGGGCCCTCCCGGCATCTACAACGTCGTCGACGACGAGCCGGCCGCCGCGTCGGAGTGGCTGCCCGTCTACGCCCAGGCGCTCGGGGCGAAGCAGCCGCGCCGGCTCCCGGCGCTCGTGGTGCGCCTGCTCGCGGGCTCGGCAGTGGTCGCAGCGCTGACCACCGGGGAAGGAGCCTCGAACGCGAAGGCGAAGCGCGAGCTCGACTGGGAACCCGTGTACTCCAGCTGGCGGCAAGGCTTCGACGCCGCACTCACGTGAGCAGCCCTGCCACCATCCTCTCGGCGACGGCGGCGAGGCACCCCTCGAAGCCCGCTCTGGTTGTCGGAGAGACCGTCCTCACCTACTCCGAGCTCGCCGAGAGGGCGGGCCGGGTCGCGGGCGCCCTGAGGGAGCGCGGGATCGCGCCCGGCGACCGAGTGTCGATCTACGCCCAGAACCGCTGGGAGTGGATCGTCGCCTACCACGGAATCCTGAGGGCGGGCGGCGTGGTCAATCCGATCAACGTCATGCTCACGCCCGAGGAAGTGGCCTTCGTCCTCAACGACTGCGGCGCCAGCGCGATCGTCGCGTCGCACGACAAGGCGCCGATCCTGCTCGAGCTGGCAGCGGACGTCCCGAGCCTCCGCGACGTCTTCAGCTTCGACGAGCCGCCTCCCGGCGTTCTCGCATTCGCGGATCTGATGGCCTCGGACGCCTCGCCTCCCGAGGTCGCCCCGGAGCCGGGAGCGCTCTGCACGATCGGATACACCTCGGGCACGACGGGGCACCCGAAGGGCGCCATGCAGTCCCATCTGGCGGTGTTCCTGAACTGCGCCCTGACCGCCACGATGCACGTGCGAACGCACGAGGATACGGTCGTGACGGCGCTGCCCGCTCCACACGTCTACGGCAACGTCGCCGTCAACAGCATCTTCATGGCCGGCGGCACCGTCGTCCTGATGGAGCGGTTCGACCCGGCGGGGGCCCTGGCGCTCATCGAGCAGCACAGAGCGACGCTGTTCGAGGGCGTCCCCACGATGTACGCGATGATGCTCGCCCACCCGGAGATCGAGACGGCGGATCTCTCCTCGCTCACCCGGGCGACTGTCGGGGGGCAGACGATCGCGACGTCGACGGTCGAGGAGTGGGAGCGGCGTTCGGGCGCGCCGCTGATCGAGCTGTGGGGGATGACCGAGATCGCCGGCCTGGGCACGACGCACGCGTTGTACGGCCCCAACGTCCACGGATCCATCGGGACGGCGCTTCCCGGGATCGGGGTGCGGGTAGGGGGACTCGAGGATCCGTCGGCCACCATGCCTCCCGGCGAGCCGGGCGAGCTGATGGTGCGGGGCCCCATCGTCATGCTCGGGTACTTCGGGAACGACGCGGCGACGAAGGACGCGGTCGAGCCCGACGGCTGGCTGCACACCGGAGACGTGGCCGTCTCGGACGAACATGAACGGTTCTTCATCGTCGATCGGCGGAAGGACATGATCGTCACGGCCGGGTACAACGTGTACCCGGCCGAGATCGAGCGGGTGATCGCGACGCATCCGGCCGTCGCCATGGTGGCGGTGGGAAGCCGGCCGGACGAGCTCAAGGGCGAGCTCGCCCGAGCCTACGTCGTCCTCCGGCCCGGCACGGCGGCGACCGAGCAGGAGATGATCGACCACTGCCGCCCTCACCTGGCCGCCTACAAGCTTCCCCGCTCGGTTGCGTTCGTGCCGGACTTGCCGAAGACCTCGACCGGCAAGATCATGCGGCGGGAGCTTCACACGCTCGACTGAGCGGTGCTCGAACAAGTTATTGACTAATTACTAGATTGGTGCTAGGCTCCCGCCCATGACCGAGCGCCTGAGCGCAGACGAGCGTCGCGAGGCGATCCTCGACGCGGCGTGTGCCGAGTTCGCCCGCCACGGGTTCGACGGCGCCACCACCGCCGCGATCGCCGCGAGAGCCGGGATCTCGCAGCCCTACGTCTTCCGCTTCTTCCCGACGAAGAAGGAGCTCTTCCTCGCCGTCACCGACCGCTGCGTCTCGCGGATCATCGCCGACTGGGAGTCGGCGGTCGCGAAGCCCGGCGAGAGCCGGCTGCAGGCGCTCGGCCGGACGTACGTCGAGCACCTGCCCGAGCGGCGGGAGGAGCTCCTGGTCAAGTTCCGAGCGTACTCGGAGGCGGACGATCCCGACATCGCCGCCGCCATGCGCCACCACCTCGCACGTCTCTACCGCTACGTCGCCCACCAGGCGGAGCGGGACGGCTCGCCGCTGCCCTACGAGGACGCCGTGCGCTTCATCGCACGCGGCTTCTTCATCAACGCCGCAATGGCAGTCGGACTCGAGAGCGCCCTGACCGAGGAGGAGTGGCTGCCGATCTGCGGGCGCGAGGAGTTCGCCCGCGTCGAGGACCTGCAGGAGCAGCTCGCGTCGTGAGAACGCTCTTTTTTTCGCTCTGTAGGAAGTAATCGATCACAAAGGAGACTTGGCCCCATGGGATTCGCACGAGGCTCGACCGCCTTCTGGGCGTTTCTCGTCACCTCGATCGGCCTCTTCATGGTCACCCTCGACAACCTCGTCGTGACCATGGCGCTCCCCGTGATCCGGGAGGATCTGGGCGCGTCGCTCGAGGACCTCGAGTGGACGGTCAACGCCTACACGCTCACGTTCGCCGTCCTGCTCCTGACCGGCGCCGCGCTCGGCGACCGCTTCGGCCGGCGGCGGCTGTTCGCGATCGGCATGGGCGTCTTCACGGTCGCCTCGGCGGCGGCCGCACTCGCACCGAGCGTCGAGGCGCTCGTCGCCGCTCGCGCCCTCCAGGGCGTCGGCGGAGCGATCGTGACGCCGCTGACGCTGACGATCCTGAGCGCGGCGGTCCCGCCCGAGAAGCGCGGCGTCGCGCTCGGCGCCTGGGGTGGCATCGGCGGCCTCGCCGTCGCGCTCGGCCCGGTCGTCGGCGGCGCCGTCGTCGACGGGATGGCCTGGCAGTGGATCTTCTGGCTCAACGTGCCGATCGGGCTCGTGCTGCTGCCGCTCGCGCTTCGGCGCCTCAGGGAGACCTACGGCCCGAACACCGCCCTCGACCTCCCCGGCCTCGGCCTCGTCAGCACGGGCCTGTTCGGGATCGTCTGGGGAGTCGTGCGCGGCAACGCCCAGGGCTGGAGCTCGCCCGAGATCGTCGTCTCGCTCGCGCTCGGCACCCTGCTCGTCGCGGCCTTCGTGGCGTGGGAGCTGCGCACCGCGAACCCGATGCTCCCGATGCGCTTCTTCCGCAACCGGACGTTCGCGGCCGCGAACGCCTCCTCCCTGTTCATGTTCTTCGGCATGTTCGGCTCGGTCTTCCTGCTCGCGCAGTTCCTCCAGGTCGTCCAGGGCTACTCGCCGCTCGACGCCGGGCTTCGCACCCTGCCCTGGACGGCGATGCCGATGTTCGTCGCCCCGATCGCCGGCAGCCTCTCCGACCGGATCGGCGGGCGGCCGCTGATGGCAACCGGCCTCGCGATGCAGGCCGGCGCGCTCGCCTGGATCGCCGCGATCACCGACCCCGCGGTCGCGTACGGCCGGCTCGTGCCGGCGTTCGTGATCGCCGGCGTCGGCATGTCGCTCTTCTTCGCCCCGGTCGCGAACGTCGTCCTCTCCTCGGTCCGCCGCGTCGAGGAGGGCCAGGCCTCCGGCGCGAACAACGCGATCCGCGAGCTCGGCGGCGTCTTCGGCGTCGCCGTGCTGGCGGCAGTGTTCGCGAGCTACGGCGGCTACGAGACCCCGCAGAGCTACGCCGACGGGCTGACCCCGGCGATCTGGGTCGGCGCGGTCGTGGTCGCCCTCGGCGCCGTCGCCGCGCTCCTGATCCCGCGCCGGCGGCGGCCGGCCGAGGCGGGCGCCGCCGAGCCGGAGCTCGCACTCGAGGCGGCGTGACGGTGGGCAGCCTGTGGAGCCCGCTCGCTACGATGGCCCGGGACCCGATCCGGGAGGAGACATGGCAGGGCTCTTGAGCAGAGCGGCGACCGTCGTCAAGGCGAGAATCTCGAAGCTTCTCGACCGGGCGGAGGACCCGGCGGTCACGCTCGACTACTCGTACGAGAAGCAGCTCGAGCTGCTCCAGAACGTCAAGCGCGGGGTCGCCGACGTGGTGACCGCGAAGAAGCGGCTCGAGCTGCAGACGCAGAAGCTCGAGCAGGACGTCGCCAAGCTCGACGGCCAGGCGCGGCAGGCGCTCGCCGGCGGGCGCGAGGATCTCGCGCGCCAGGCGCTCGAGCGCAAGGCGATGGTGCAGCAGCAGCTCCAGGGGCTCGACCAGCAGATCGCCGGCCTCGAGGCCCAGCAGGCGAGGCTCGTCGAGAGCGAGAAGCGGCTCTCGGCGAAGGTCGAGGCCTTCCGCAGCCAGAAAGAGGTGATCAAGGCCCAGTACTCCGCCGCCGAGGCGCAGGTTCGGATCGGCGAGGCGGCGAGCGGGATCGGGGAGGAGATGGCCGACGTCGGCCTCGCGATCCAGCGCGCGAAGGACAAGACCGAGGACATGCAGGCCCGCGCGGCGGCGGTCGACGAGCTCGTCGAGGCGGGGACGCTCGAGGACTTCACCGCCGGCGAGACCGCGCTCGACCGGGAGCTCGCCGAGCTGTCCGCCTCGGGCCAGGTGGACGCGGAGCTCGAGAAGCTGAAGGCCGAGCTCGGAGCCGGAGCGCCGGCGAAGGAGCTCGAAGGAGGAGAGCGGTCGTGATCGTCCGGCTGATGGGCGCAGGCCAGTTCCGGGTCGACGAGGGTCTCGCGAGCCAGCTCGACGAGCTCGACGGCCAGTGCGTCGCCGCCCTCGAGCGGGACGACGAGGCCGAGCTCGACCGGGCGCTCGACGCGATGTGGCGCATGGTGCAGGCGCAGGGGACGCGGCTGCCCGACGACGAGCTCGCTCCCTCCGACGTGATCGTCCCGCCAAGCGACCTGACGCTCGAGGAGACGAGGCTGCTCTTCTCGGAGCACGGCCTCGTCCCCGACCTGCCGGCCTGAAGGCGGGCAGGTCAGATCGGCGCGTCGAAGAGGCCGAACCAGCGGGAGAGGTCCTCCTCGATCGGAAGCTCCCGCTCGAGCTCGCTCTTCAGGCGTAGCTCCTCGGCGTTGTCCCGCTCCTGCTCCTTGCCGGTCGGGACGAACGGCCAGAACGCGCCCCGCTTGTAGCCGTAGATCAGGTACACGGGGTGCTCGCCGCCCCCGAAGCGAAACGCGGCCGCGAGGAGCTGCTCGCCGAAGCCCTGCGCCTGGAGCTCCGAGCTGACGAGGTGGACGGCCGTGACGAGGTCCTCGAAGTCGCGGTCCTCGATCACCACCCACTCGAAGCCGTAGCTGTCCGAGCGCCTCGTCACCTCGGTACCCGTCTCCTTCGCGGCCTGGTGGAGAAGCTCGCGGACGTCGTCGTCGGCCCGCGCGAACTCACCCGTGGAGAGGGGCTTGTAGATGACCGCGGCTGAGCCCGCCGGCTTCAGCCGCAGCTCGGCCTCGAGCGTGATCCGTGCCGTCGAGAGCGCGAACAGCCGGTCGAGCCTTGCCTTCGGGAGCCGTTTCTTCCCGAAGAGGACGTCGAGCAGGCCCACGCCTGCTTACGCTACCGGGCGCCCCATCTCCCGCGCGATCGCCGCGAGCCGCTCCAGGCGCTTCTCGAGCGGCGGGTGGGTCGAGAAGAGCTCCTTGACCGTCGGCATGATGAAGAAGGCGTTCATGCCGGCCGCTTCGCGCAGGTCGCGCTGCGGGATCTGGGTCATGCGGCTCGCGATCTTCTGGAGCGCGCTCATCAGGTTCTCGGGGGCCCCGGTGATGAGCGCGGCGCCGCGGTCGGCCGCGTACTCGCGGTAGCGCGAGAGGGCCATCAGCAGGACGTAGCTGATCACGTAGGTGAGGAGCGAGACGACGAACATGATCAGCCACACCGGCGCCGCGTTGTTGTCGCGGTTGCCGCCGCTGAACATGCCGGCGTAGAGCCCGAACCGCATCAGCATCGCGGCCACCATCGAGAAGAAGCTCGCGATCGTCATGATCGCGACGTCGCGGTGCTGGACGTGGGCGAGCTCGTGGGCGACCACGCCCTCGACCTCGTGCGGCTCGAGCCGCTGCCAGAGACCCCGCGTGACGGCCACTACGGCGTGCTTCGGGTTGCGCCCGGTCGCGAAGGCGTTCGGGACGTCGGTGTCGATCACGGCGACCCGCGGCTTCGGGATGTCCGCCATCGCGGCGAGGCGCTCGACCATGTCGTGGAGCTCGGGCGCCTGGTCGGGCTCGACCACCTTCGCCCCGGAGGCGGCGAGCGCGATCCTGTCCGAGGTGAAGTACTGGAGGAACGCGAGCCCGGCCATCACGACGATGACGACGCCGAGCGAGAGGTTGAAGAGCTGGAGCAGGACGATGAAGAAGACGACGTACAGCGCTCCGAGCAGGAAGGTGGTCAGCACCATCCGCCACGAGAGGCCGAAGTCACGACCGTATGCCTTGCGTCTCACTGAGTCTCCGCTTTCCGAGGGAACTGACATCGATTGTATCGGCGGCGTGTGAAGCCCCGATTAAGTCGGCTCGTATAGACTCGCCCCCCGATGCGCCGGACTGCCCGTTTTCTCCTTCCCGTGGCGGCGCTCGCGGCGGCGCTCGCGGCGGGCGGTTGCGGCGACGAGCAGACCGCCCAGCCGGGACCGATCACCGTCGTCGGCTCGGTTCCCGTCGAGACGGGACCCGCGGTCGAGGTGCCCGAGGGCGATCCCGCCGCCGGCAAGGCCATCTTCGACTCGGCAGGCTGCGGCGGCTGCCACACGCTCGCGGAC
>JBBILK010000080.1:0-9296 GCA_037444965.1 Actinomycetota bacterium
GATCATGGCGCGGCAGCGGCCGGCGTGGGAGCCGGGTGAGCGGCAGGCCTACCACGCGATCAGTCTCGGCTTCTACGAGGGCGAGCTGATCCGCCGGGTCGACCCTGAACACCGCACGCTGGGCCGGGTGTTCGACGAGGAGATCGCCGCGCCGCTCGGCCTCGACTTCTACCTCCGTGTCCCGGAGTCGCTTCCCGACGAGCGGCTAGCCGCACTCGAGGCGCCGAGCCTCTGGAAGCGCTTCACCGGCGTTCTGCCGCGGTTCGTCCTAGCGGCGATCAACCGACGCTCCGTGCTCTATCGATCGCTGGTCGCCAACCCGGGGACGACGTTCTACCTCGATCCGGAGCGGATCGTCGCGCGGGATCTCGAAGCTCCGTCAGGGCTCGGCGTCGGCACCGCACGCGCGATCGCCAAGGCGTACGGGGTGTTCGCGAGCGGCGGTCGTGAGCTCGGGCTACGACCCGAGACGATCGAGGCGCTGAAGGCGCCCGCGATCCCGGCACGCAACGGCTTCCACGACGAGTGCTTCGGCGGGCCGGTGCAGTTCTCGCTCGGGTTCATGAAGCCGAGCGAGAGCTTCCGTTTCGGCCATCCGGGCGCGTTCGGTGCGCCGGGGGCGGGCGGCTCGATGGGCTACGCCGACCCGGAGACGGGCATCGGCTACGGCTACGTCACGAACCGGATGGGCACGGCCTTCCAGGGCGACCCGCGAGACCTCGCGCTCCGGGCAGCGATCCCGACGACCGCGCACTGACGAGCTCATTCGCCAGCGGCGTGGGCGTTCGCCTGCGCGACGACCTCGCGGTCGTTCGTGGCTCCGGGAACGACGGTGATGCGGCCCTCGAACGCGTCGAGCTTGCCGACGCTCTTCTCCCGGCACACGCCGACCACCTCGTAGCCGCGATCCAGCGCGTGCTGCACCATGTAGCGCCCGAGCTTCCCCGAGGCTCCGACGATGCAAACCCTCATCGCGTAGACCTCTGGGGTCCCAGACCTAGCGGATCGCGACCGGCCAGACGCCGGCGACGTCGAGCGTCACGGCGACGCGCGCCTCGCCCGGCTGGTCTCGCGTCCGCAGGTCGGTGCCGTACTTTCGCCCCACCTTGCCCGCGAGCTCGTAGTCGTCGTCCGGCTCGATCCGGGCTCTGGCGCGGATCTCGAGGTACCGGTACGGATTGCCCGGATCGGGAATGAGGAGCGCGCACTCAGGGCGGGCCTGCAGGTTCCGCGTCTTCGCCCTGGCGGTGTTGAGCGACAGCCTCAGCTTCCCATCCGAGTCGTGGAGAAACCAGACGAGCGTCGTCTGCGGGAACCCGTCCGGTCCGATCGTCGAGAGGGCGGCAACGGGGGCGTCGAGCAGATCGCGATGCGTGTCGGGGATCTCGGCCATGGATGTCCTTTCGGGATGCGACGGAGCGGCATCCTAGGGGAGGCCGGTGATCGCCTACGCTTCGACTCGCTGTGGTCTGCGCTCGATGCGGCCAGGAGAACCCCGAAGGCGCGCGCTTCTGCAACGCCTGCGCGGCGCCGCTCGCGGCCGAGGCGACTGCGGAGGTGCGCAAGACCGTCACCGTCCTCTTCTGCGACCTCGTCGGCTCGACCTCGCTCGGCGACCGCGCCGACCCCGAGCGCCTGCGCGAGCAGATGGGGCGCTACCACGCGGAACTGCGCGCGATTCTCGAGCACCACGGCGGCACGGTCGAGAAGTTCGTCGGCGACGCGGCGATGGCGGTGTTCGGGATCCCGCAGGTGCACGAGGACGACGCGCTGCGGGCGGTGCGGGCGGCAGACGAGATCCGGGCTGCGGTCGCGCGACTCGGCCTCGAGGTTCGCACCGGCGTCAACACGGGCGAGGTCGTCGCCGGCGAGGGCGAGACGCTCGTCACGGGGGACGCCGTCAACGTCGCCGCTCGCCTGGAGCAGGCCGCCAGCCCCGGCGAGGTCCTGCTCGGCGAAGGCACGTACCTGCTCGTCCGGGACGCCGTGCGGGGAGAGCCGGTCGAGCCACTCGCGCTGAAGGGGAAGTCGGAGCCGGTGCCGGCCCATCGCCTGCTCGAGCTGCTTCCGGACGTCCCCGCCTACACCGCCCCCGCCGAGGCACCGTTCGTCGGACGCCGGAACGAGCTCGAGCGGCTCGAGAGCACGCTCGCCTGCGCCACCGGCGAGCGCTCGCCTCAGCTCGCGACGATCGTCGGCCCTCCCGGGATCGGCAAGTCGCGGCTCGCGCGGGAGCTGATCGAGCGCACGCACGCGCGCGTCCTCGTCGGCCGCTGCCTCTCGTACGGCGAGGGGATCACCTACTGGCCGCTCGTCGAGATCGTGCGGCAGGCCGGCGACGTGCGCGCCGTACTCGCCGGCGACGGAGACGCCGAGCTCGCAGCCTTGCGCATCGAGGCGGCGCTCGGAACCGCCGGGTCGGCCGCCTCCTCCGAGGAGATCGCCTGGGGCTTCCGCAAGCTGCTCGAGGGGCTCGCGCGGAGCGAGCCGCTCGTCGTCGTCCTCGACGACATCCACTGGGCCGAGCCGACGCTGCTCGACCTGATCGAGTACGTCTCGACCTTCGCTCGCGACGCACGCCTGTTCCTGCTCTGCATCGCCCGGCCGGACCTGTTCGACCTTCGCCCCGCCTGGGCAACGCCGAAGCCGAACGCGATGCTCGTCACGCTCGAGGCGCTCGGCGAGAACGACGCGGAGCTGCTCGTCGACGAGCTGCGCGAGCTGCCGGCGGAGACGAAAGCCAGGATCGTCGCGGCCGCCGAGGGCAACCCGCTCTTCGTCGAGCAGCTGGTCGCGATGCAGGCCGGGCGCGGGGAGGGCGAGCTCGTGATCCCACCGACGATCCAGGCGCTGCTCGCCGCCCGCATCGACCACCTCGAGGCCGGGGAGCGGGCCGTGATCGAGCGCGCATCGATCGAGGGGCGCCTGTTCCATCGGGGCTCCGTGCAGGAGCTGCTGCCGGTGCACGCCCGGGCGGGCGTCGGCGGGCACCTGATGAGTCTCGTGCGCAAGGAGTTCATCCTCCCCGACCGGGCGCAGCTTCCCGGCGACGACGGCTTCCGCTTCGGCCACAACCTGATCCGCGACGCCGCCTACGACTCGCTCCCGAAGCGGGTGCGGGCCGAGCTGCACGAGCGCTTCGCGGACTGGCGCGAGTCGAGGCCCGGCGACGGCGCACCCGAGGAGATCCTCGGGTACCACCTCGAGCAGGCCTACCGCTACCGGGTCGAGCTCGGAGCGGAAGACGAGCATGCCCGCGAGCTCGCGGAGCGCGCGGGGCACCTGCTCGGCGCGGCCGGGCGGCGGGCGCACGCGCACGGCGACGACGGTGCCACCTGCGCCTTGCTCGCGCGGGCGACCCGCCTTCTGCCCGAGGACGATCGCGGGCTCCCCGCCCTGCTCGCGCTCCTCGGCAGCTCCACCTACGAGGCGGGGGATGGGCCGGCCGCGCTCGAGACCCTACGGCGCGCGAAGGCGGCAGCCGCGACCGCAGGCCAGCGGGGCGTGGAGCTGCGGGCACGGATGGACGAGCTGGCCATCCTCCGCGGCACCCGTACGGGAGAGGAGTCCGCTGCCGCCCTCGCAGAAGCGGAGGCGGCGATCGCCGAGCTCGAGCAGCTCGGCGATGCCGAGTCGCTTGCGCGCGCCTGGCGGGTCCCGCTGGAGATCGGCTTCCTGCGGTCGGACTTCGGCCTGGTCGAGGAGGCGTCGAGCCGTCTCCTCGAGTGCGCCCGGCGCGCGGGCATCAGACGCGAGGAGGTCTGGGCGGTGCGCGGGCTCGCCGCCGCGCTCGCCTACGGCCCGGCGCCGGTCGAGGAGGCGATCGCCCGCGTCGAGCAGGGACTCGCGGACTTCCCGGTGGAGCGCGCCGGCGAGGACCACCTCGCGTTGCTGTACGCGCTCGCCGGGCGAGACGAGGATGCCGAGCAGGCGATGGAGCGGTCGAGGCGTGTCCGGATGGAGCTCGGCCAGGAGCTCGACCTGGCCGGTCTGTCGATCGATCTCGCCCTGATCGCGCTGCTTGCCGGCAAGCCCGAGCGCGTGGAGCCCGAGCTCAGGGCTGCGGTCGAGGTGCTGGAGCGCGCCGGCGAGGAAGGGTTCCTGGCGTCGATCACCGCGCTCCTCGCGGAGGTGCTCTACCGGCTCGGGCGGGACGAGGAGGCCGGCGAGTGGACGAGGCGAAGCGAGCGGGCGGCGTCTCCCGAAGACGTCGAGGCGCAGGCCGGCTGGCGTGCGGTGCGGGCGAAGCTGCTGGCCAGGCGCGGTCAGGCCGAGGAGGCGCTGCGGCTCTCGGCCGAGGCGGTCGAGTCGATCCGTCGCAGCGACCATCTGCAGCTCGTGGGCGACTGCCTCTCCGACCGGGCCGAGGTACTGCGGCTGCTCGGGCGTCCCGAGGAGGCACGCCCGATCCTCGAGGAAGCGCTCGCCGTCTACGAGCGCAAGGGCATCGTCCCCTCGGTCGAGCGGACGCGGACGCTGCTCGCGGAGCTCGCGGCGTAGCCCTGTCAAAGACGGTCGAAGTCCCCGCGTCTCTGGCGGCGTACAGCAGGTCGAACTTGACGATCGGGCAGGTCACGATCTGCCGGTTCCGCAACGCGGCAGTCCATTCGTCCTTGACGGTCGGGTTGGCCGCTGTCCCGTCAGCGCGTGTACCAGCCGTGCGGGTCGAGCTCGCTGCGGATCAGCTCCAGCTCCTCCGGGGTCGGGCCGGTCGTCTCCCCGCAGCCGTCCACTCCGGCCAGGGGCAGCGGCGTCCCGGCGACGACCGAGGCGACGTCCTCGCCCGGATGGACGCTCCGCAGCGCGAGCCCCTGATCCGTGACGTCGAGCACGGCGCGGTCGGTGACGATCACCGATGTACCTGCCCCCTGCAGGCCCGCCTCCGCGCGGGGGCGGCCGTCGACGAGGCGGCCCGGGTTGGTGAGGAAGTCGACGCGCTCGCGAAACTTGCGGGCGTCGTGGCGCATGACCACCATCACCCGCCCGGCGAGCGAGGCGACGTCGTTGGCGCCGCCCGAGCCTCGGAAGCGGCGGATCGACCCGTCCTCCTGGACGACCTGCGACGAGTTGATCGAGCCGGCGACATCCACCTGGAGCGCGCCGAGGATACCGAGCGTGACCCGGCCGCCGTGAAGGAGGTAGCCGAGCACGTCGATCATGCCGCCGAACGCCTGCGCGCCCTTCCACATGCGCGGGTCGGCGATCCCAACCGAGGGCTCGGTCGAGATCGCTCCCATGACGCCGATCTCGAGCACGAGCTCCACGTCCGGGGCATGGGTGCGCTTGGCGAGCAGCGCCGCGATCTGCGGCAGGCCGAGCCCGACGACGGCGATGTCGGCGCTCTCGATCTCGTGCGCCGCAGCGACCGCCATCATCTCCGCCGGCGTCCAGGTCACGCAGCCACCCCCGCCCGCTCGAGGAACTGCTCGTGCGAGTCGACGCCGTACACGTACTCGTCGAGGTAGCGGGCGTAGGCGTCGCCGCCCTCGATCGCCGCCGCGACGTACAGCTCGAGGTGCCGGCGGTCGTAGTCGTAGAGGCCGACTGCGGCCGTCGGGTAGGCGGCGCGCGGCACGTGGACGACGGCGCTGACGAACGGCCCCGGGATGGTGACCGCGTCGGGGTCGAGCGATCCGGCGGGCACGACCTCCTCGGCGAGGAGGACGGTCTTGCGCGCAGCGCACGCGGCCTCCCGCAGCCCCCAGGTCGGGCCGCCGACGACGGCGTTGCCGGCCTCGTCGGCCCGGTCGACGTGGACGATCGCGACATCGGGCTTGAGCGGCGCGAGCGCAACGACGGGCTTGCCGCTGAACGGGTCGCACTCCAGGCGGACAGCGTCCTTCTGCTCGAGCAGCGCGTCGAGCAGCTCGGAGCCGAGCATCGACCGGGTGGGCACGAAGGGAAGCGCCAGCGCTCCGGCGTGCAACCGGAGCACGATGGCGAGGTTCGAGTACTCGTCGGCCTGGATCTCCCCGGCCAGCACCCGCCGGTTGACGGCGTACAGCGGCCCGAAGCGGTCGAGCGAGCCGCCCGACGAGACGAAGTGGCTGACGCAGCCGCCGCCGGCGAGCAGGTCGGTGTCGAGCCCGCCCGTCGTCTGGACGACGGTGAGGTTTCGCTTTCCCGCGCGGACGATCTCGTGGGCCGCGGCAACGACGCAGCGGGTGATCGCGAAGCCGCCGAGCGCGACGCTCGAGCCGTCCTCGACAGCGGCAACGGCCTCCGCGAGCGAGACGACCTTGCGCAGGGCTACGCCTCCAGGGGCTCCAGGCCGAGCAGCTTCGCGGGGTTGTCGCGGACGATCGTGGTCACGTCCTCGGGCGAGATCCCGAAGCCGAGCAGCGCGCGGATGAAGATGCGCATCCCGTCGACCGTGTTCACGTGCAGGACCTGCCCGAAGTCGCTGCCGGCGACGCAGCGGGCGGCGCCGACGGCGCGGATCGTGTCCACGGTCTCGAAGGGGTCGCAGATCGGCTGGTAGAGCGACGGGATCATCGGCTGGCAGTAGGTGCCGACGTAGGTGCCGAGGTCGGCGAGCTGCCGCATCTCGTCGACGAGCAGCTTGTTCAGCTCGAGCAGCGGGTGGTCGAGGAGCGTCTTCACGCCCATCTGGTTGGCGAGCGTGCAGAGCGGGAGCAGCTCCTGGAAGTCGGTGTGCCCGAGGCTGCACAGCACGTCCGCCTCGGCCGCGAGCTCGAACACCTGCCGCACCTCCGGCAGCACCTCGCCGTCCTCGCCCACGAGGCGGACGTAGCCCTCGCGGTTCTCGATCCCGGCGAAGCGGGCCCAGCCGTAGGACTTGAACGTCGGGAACCACAGGATCTTGCAGTTCGGGTACTGGAGCGCGATCTTGACCGCCTCGGGGTTGATGCCGTGGTTGAGACCGAGGCCGCCGTAGACCTCGACCCGGTGCTCGAGCCGGCCGTCGGAGACGAGGTCGTCGACGTAGCGCTGGACGAGGTAGGCCGCGTTCGCGGTCAGGTTCCAGTGGTCCTTGAAGTAGACGGCGCGCATCCGCGCCCTTGCCGCCGCGATCGCGATGTCGATCATGTCCTGCGAGCGGTGCACGAAGTCCGGGTAGGCGTGGATGTGGCAGTCGATCGCGCCCGCCAGGATGTCGTCCTCGATCCCGGGATAGATCGCGGTCAGCTCCGGGTTGTCCTTCAGCATCGTGTAGAAGAACTGCCGCGAGTTGAGCTGGAGCACCCGCTCGAGCGTGAGCGTCCGCCCGACCTTGATCTGCGACGGGTGCAGCCCGTGCTCGTGGAGATCGACCTTCTCTCCCGTCACCAGCTCGATCAGATGCTCGTCACACACGCTTCGCTCCTTCTGGTTGCCGAGGGACTGATTCTATAGACTAGAACACCGTTCCTCTACGTGGAAGGGAAGCAGCGTGATCTTCGACACCGAGTTCAACTCCGCGGCGCAGATCCCGGCGAAGATCTGCGTCGACGCGGCGGAGCTCGCGGAAGCCCGCGGCTTCGGCTGCGTCTGGAAGGGCGAGTCGAACAGCCGCGACCCGCTCGTTCTGCTCACCGCCTACGCGGCGCGCACGAGCAGGCTCGAGATCGGCACGGCGATCTACCACGTCTACGGCCGCTCGCCGGTCACGCTCGGGATCCAGGCCGCGACCCTGAACGAGTACTCGGGCGGTCGTCTGATCCTCGGGCTCGGGGTCGCCAACGAGACGATCGCCGCCTGGCACGGCGACACCTACGACCGGCCGCTGCGGCGGATTCGCGAGTACGTGGAGATCGTGCGGGCGACGTACGCGGGCGAGCGAGTCCAGTACGACGGCGAGTTCTACTCGAGCTCGAAGGGCTTCAAGCTCGCGTTCGAGCCGCCCCCGTATCCGTTGCGGATCTGGCTCGCCGCCCTCGGCGAGCGGATGGCAAAGCTCGCCGGCAAGATCTCGGACGGCCTCCTGATCAACATGGCCGACCCGGCCCGCGTCCGCCAGATCGTCGAGTGGGCCCACGAGGGCGCCCGCGCGGCCGGCCGCGACCCGGCCGAGCTCGAGATCGTGCCGAAGCTCCGGGTCGCGCTGCACGAGGACCCGGCCGAGGCGCGGCGAGCACTGGAGAAGGTGCTGACGTTCTACGCGCTCCAGAACGGCTACGGGCAGATGCTCGCGGAGATGGGGCTCGGCGAGGAGGTCGAGGCGATCCGCAGCGCGTACCGGAGCGACGGGTTCGCTGCCGCGCGTGCCCGCATCTCGGATGAGATGTTCGAGCGCGTGCCGATGTTCGCGGGCTCCAGCCTGGACGCCCTGGTCGAGCGGCTCCCGGAGTTCGAGCAGGCGGGGGCGACCCGGCTGAACCTGGCGTTCGTCCCGTGCACCGACGACCTCGCCGGCGAGATCCGGGCGTTCGTGAACGCGGCCGGCTTCGTCGCTGCGGAAGTGTGAGATGGACTTCGCCCTGACCCCGGACCAGGAGGCCGTGCAGCAGGGTGTGCGCGAGGTCTGCGCGGCCTTCCCGGACGAGTACTGGCGCAAGGTCGACGCCGAGGGGGCCTACCCGGACGCGTTCGTCGCCGCGCTGACGGAGGGCGGGTGGCTCGCGGTGCTGATCCCGGAGGAGTACGGGGGCGCCGGCCTCGGCATGATCGAGGCCTCGCTCGTGCTCGAGGAGATCAACCGCTCGGGCGGCAACTCGAGCGCCTGCCACGCCCAGATGTACACGATGGGCACGCTGCTCCGGCACGGGTCGGAGGAGCAGAAGCAGCGCTACCTGCCGCAGATCGCCGACGGGAAGCTTCGCCTGCAGGCGTTCGCGGTCACCGAGCCGACGACCGGCTCGGACACGACGCGTCTCGCCACGCGCGCCGAGCGCCGGGGCGGCGGGTACGTCGTCAGCGGCCAGAAGGTGTTCATCTCGCGGGTCGAGCAGTCCGACCTGATGCTGCTGCTGGCGCGGACGACGCCGCTCGATCAGGTCGAGAAGCGGACCCAGGGGCTGTCGGTGTTCCTGGTCGACCTGCGCGAGGAGCGCGGCGCGATCGAGGTGCGCAAGCTCGACGTGATGCTGAACCACCACACGAGCGAGCTCTTCTTCGACAACCTCGAGCTGCCGCCCGAGAGCCTGATCGGCACGGAGGGTGAGGGGTTCCGCTACATCCTCGACGGGATGAACGCCGAGCGGATCCTGATCGCCTCGGAGGCGATCGGGGACGGGCGCTGGTTCGTCGAGCGAGGCGCGCGCTACGCATCCGAGCGCGAGGTGTTCGGCCGCCCGATCGGCACGAACCAGGGCGTCCAGTTCCCGCTCGCGCAGGCGTACGCAGACGTCGAGGCG
>JBBILK010000081.1:0-9204 GCA_037444965.1 Actinomycetota bacterium
G
Source organism: Actinomycetota bacterium (assembly GCA_037444965.1). Lineage (GTDB taxonomy): Bacteria > Actinomycetota > Thermoleophilia > Gaiellales > Gaiellaceae > JBBILK01. The sequence continues at coordinate 2 of JBBILK010000081.1, forward strand.
ACCTCGCCCCGGAGAAGCGCGCCCGCGTCCTCCTGCGCGTCGCGGAGATCCTCGAGGCGGAGCGGGACGAGCTCGCGAGGATCGAGAGCCACGACGTCGGCAAGCCGATCCGCGAAGCGGCGCTGATCGACCTGCCCGCGTGCTGGGATCCGTTCCGGTTCTACCAGGGGATCGTCCGGGCGATCGACGGGCGGGTGCTCGCGCTCCCGAAGACGTCGCTCGACTACGTCCGCAAGGAGCCGATGGGGGTCGTCGGAATGATCATCCCCTGGAACTTCCCGCTCCACATCGCGTGCCGCAAGAGCTCGGCCGCGCTGGCCGCCGGCAACACGATCGTGCTCAAGGCGCCCGAGCTCGCGCCGCTCACCTGCCTCGAGCTGGGGCGGATCTGCCTCGAGGCCGGCATGCCGCCGGGCGTCTTCAACGTCGTTCCCGGCCTCGGCGAGGTGGCGGGCGCCGCGCTCGCGGAGCATCCCGATGTCGACAAGATCGCGTTCACCGGCTCGACCGTGACCGGCCGGTCCGTGATGCGCGCGGGGGCCGGCTCGATCAAGCGCGTCTCGCTCGAGCTCGGCGGCAAGTCGCCGTCGATCGTCTTCGCCGACGCCGACCTCGACGCAGCAGTGATCGGTTCCGTCTTCGGCATCTACCTCGCCCAGGGCGAGGTCTGCTCGGCCGGCTCCCGCGTCCTCGTCGAGCGGCCCGTCTACGACGAGTTCGTCCAGCGGTTCGCCGACAGGGCGCGCAAGATCCGGGTCGGGCTGCCCTCGAGGTGGGAGACGCAGCTCGGCGCGCTCATCAACAAGCGTCAGTGCGAGCGGGTCTACGAGTACGTCGAGCTGGGCAGAGCCGAGGGCGCGACGGTCGTGCACGGCGGCGTCCGTCCGTCCGACCCGGCCCTCGCCGCCGGCAACTTCATCGAGCCGACCGTCTTCGCGAACGTGCGGAACGAGATGCGGATCGCCCAGGAGGAGATCTTCGGGCCCGTCGTCGTGATCGTCCCCTTCGACGGCGAGGAAGAGGCGGTGCGGCTCGCGAACGACGTCCGCTACGGCCTCGCCGCCGGCATCTGGACGCGTGACACGGGCCGGGCCCACCGGGTCGCCCACGCCCTCGAGGCCGGCTCGATCTGGGTCAACCACTACGGCGCCTACCCGAGCGAGGCGCCGTTCGGGGGCTACAAGGAGAGCGGCACCGGCCACGACCTCGGCCTCGAGTCGCTCGCCGAGTACCTCGAGACGAAGAACGTCCACGTGAACATCGGAACCGAGCGGTTCGACTGGTACGAGACCGCGTAGGGTCGGACCTGTCCGGCCCGGAAAGGGGAGGGAATGAACGGAGCACTGGGCCTGATCGAGACGCGAGGCCTCGTCGCGGCGATCGAGGCGGCCGACGTGATGGTGAAGGCGGCGAACGTCAACCTCGTCGGCCGAGAGTCGATCGGCGGCGGCTACGTCACGGTCGTGATCACGGGTGACGTCGGCGCGGTCAAGGCGGCGATCGACGCCGGCGCGACCGCCGCGAAGAAGGTCGGCGAGCTTGTGTCCGCGCACCTGATCCCGAGGCCGCACGACGACGTCACCAGGGTGCTCCCGACCGCCGGCGAGTAGCCGTGGCGGGCCTCCGCATCATCTGCGAGGGCGAGGTCATCGAGGCCGACCTGTTCGAGGACGCGGCCCCGAGGATCTGCGCCTACCTCAGGTCGATCCTGCCGGTTGACGGCACGATGGTGCACGCGAAGTTCGCGGGCGAGGAGACGATCGTCATGGTTCCCTTCTTCACGGAGCAGGAGAACCCGAAGTTCGACGTCGTCGCCGGCGACATCGGCTACTACCCGGGGCGGCAGACGCTCTGCTTCTTCTACGGGCAGACGCAGCCGTTCGGCGAGGTCTCGTACTGTGCGAAGGTGCGCTCGAACCTCGAGGGGCTGAAGCGCGTCGGCCGCAAGATCCTCGAGGTCGGCCACGTGCCCGTGCGGCTGGAGGCATGCTAATGGCGAGGAAGACGGTCACCGAGCTCGTCGAGGAGCTGCGCCGGTTCACGGCGGAGCGGTGGATCGGGGAGCCTCCCGACGTCGAGCGCCTGCGCACCTTCTCGCTGCCGCCCATGGGGAACCTGCCCTGCGTCCTCTACTGCAACTTCGACCTCTTCTGGGCGGGCGAGCAGCTCCAGGTCTGCAGGCAGGCGGCGCTCGAGGGCGACCTCCGCCTCCCGGAGCTGACCGAGGTGTCGGCGCTCTTGCTCGAGCGGATCGCGGCCCGGACCGCGAAGTGGGAGATGGAGGAGACGGTCGCGCTGATCCGCAAGGCGGCGTCGGTGCTGCGTGAGTGGCGGCCGGACTCGGCGCAGGAGTTCGCCGTCGTGATCGAGCACCTGATGATGGCGATCGACCGCGTGCAGGCCGCCGTCGACGCGATCGTGCCCTGGAACGAGCTCGACCGGGCCGTGCGCCTGCGGGCGAGCACCTGAGAGGAGAAGGCCATGCAGCTCTGTCGTGTTGTCGGGAGCACCGTCTCGACCGTGAAGGCGCCCGGCCTCGCGCAGTTCAAGCTCCTGAACGTGAAGCCCGAGCGGGGCGAAGGGGCCGAGTTCGTGGCCGTCGACGGCGTCGGCGCCGGCGAGGGCGACCTCGTCCTCGTCGCCACCGGCTCGGCCGCGCGCGAGCTCGAGGCGGCGCGCGGCCTGGCGATCGACGCGGCCGTGATCGCGATCGTCGACCCGACGCGCTCCTCCTGACCGGGGCGGGATGGCCGAGCTTCGCGCCTTCGTCGAGATCGACGCCATGCAGCCGCAGTGGGCGGCGTACGTGGCGCAGACCAACCAGGGCGACCCGCCGCACGCGGGCATGGCGCAGCTCTACGTCGAGGTGGCGCCGGCGAACACCGTCTTCCCGCTCGTCGACGTCGCCGTCAAGAACGCGGACGTCCGCTCGGGCTCGCAGGTCGTCGAGCGCCAGTTCGGAACGCTCGAGCTCCACGGCCACGACCCGGCGGCGGTGCACCTCGCCGCGAACGTGATCCTCGAGCGGCTCGGCTTGACCCGCGACGACCGCGTGCGCCCGGAGGTGCTCGCCGACGAGACGGTGAGCCGGGTCGACGCGAACCAGGCGCAGCTCGTGAACCGCATGCGGGTCGCGAACCTCCTGCTCGAGAACGAGACGATGTTCTTGCTCGAGCTGGCCCCAGCCGCCTACGTCGCGGTGGCGGCCAACGAGGCTGAGAAGCACGCCGACGTGAAGCTCGTCTATGCCGCGATCTTCGGCGCTGCGGGCCGCCTGATCATGTCCGGTCGCGACTCGGACGTCGCGGAGGCGAAGGCGGCCGCGCTGGCCGTCCTGCGGTCGTAGGGTGGTCGGTCGGTGACCGAGTCCGCCTTCGATACCGCCGCGTTCACCGCTTTCGAGACGAAGGGCTGGGGCGGTGCCGCCGCCTCGTACCTCGACTTCGTTACGCCGGTGACCGGCCGGCTGATCGAGCCGCTCCTCGACGCGGCGGAGATCGGTCCGGGGAAGCGGGTGCTCGACATCGCCACCGGGCCCGGGCTGGTGGCCGCCCGCGCGGCGGAGCGCGGCGCCACCGTGGTCGGAGCCGATGCCGCGCCCGAGATGGTTTCCCTTGCGGCGAGCCTGCATCCGGACGTCGAGTTCCTCGTGGCGGACGCGGAGAGCCTCCCGTTCGAGGCCTGCTCGTTCGACGCCGCCGTCGCCGGCCTCGCGATCCTGCACCTGGCCCGGCCGGAACGAGCCGTCGCCGAGTGGGTGCGTGTGCTCGAGCCGGGCGGGCGCCTCGCCGTCTCGATGTGGGCCGACCCCGCGGCGAACCGCTGGCTCGGTCTCGTCCTCGACGCGATCGAGGAGGTCGGCGCCGCGCCGCCCCCCGACCTGCCGGCGGGACCGCCGCTCTTTCGCTTCTCGGACGAAGGTGAGCTCGCAGCCCTTCTGACCGGTGCCGGGCTCGGCGCAGTGACCGTGAGCCCGGTCGCGTTCGTCCACCGCTTCCCGGGCGCCGAGGCGACCTGGCAGGGGATCCTCGAGAGTACGGTCCGCACCGCGGCCCTCGTCGTCGGCCAGCCCGCAGAGGTGCAGGAGCGGCTGCGAGACACCTACGTGCGGCTTGCGAGGGAGCATGAGCGCAACGGCTGGCTCGAGCTGCCCGTGGCGGCGCTGATCGCATCCGGCCGCCGGCCGTGAGGTACTCGCACTCCGTCGAGATCGACGCGCCGATCGAACGCGTCTTCGACCTCCTCGAGGATCCCGAGAAGCAGGCGCTCTGGATCGAGGGCCTCGAGGAGACGGTCTTCACCTCCAGACCGGCCGGAAGCAGCCCCGTCGGCGCGCGCTTCGTGCAGCGCATGCGCGGCGGCAGGGCGGGCGCGCAGTTCGAGGGGGAGATCACCGCCTACGAGAAGCCCCGGCGGTTCGCCTTCCGGATCGGCAACGACGCCTTCGCCGCGGAGCTCGACTACCGGCTCGAGCGGCGGGAGCGCCTGACGACGCTCTCCTGCACGGTGACCGTCGTCAACCGGACGCCTCTCACGCGGTTGAGCGGCGTCCTCATGGGCCCGGCAACGCGCCGCATGGCGAAGAGCCAGCTGAAGCGACTGAAGGCGGTGGCGGAGGCGCGCGGCTAGACCTTCGAGCCGTATGCGACAATCCCGTCGGGGATGGGGCTGACCGACGCGCGGATCGGCACCGAGCTGGCGGGATACCGGATCGAGGCGCTGCTCGGTCTCGGCGGCATGGCCGAGGTCTACCGGGCGCTCGACCTGCGCCTGAAGCGCCGGGTGGCGCTGAAGCTGCTCGCGCCCCACCTCGCCGAGGACGAGCGTTTCCGGGAGCGGTTCCTGCGCGAGTCGGAGCTGCTCGCCAGCCTCGACCACCCGAACGTCGTCCCGATCTACGAGGCGAACGACGTCGACGACCAGCTCTACATCGCGATGCGCTACGTCGAGGGGACCGACCTGCGGCGGCTGCTCGAGCGGGAGCGGACGCTCGCGCCCGCCCGCGCGCTCGCGCTGCTCGCGCCGGTCGCCGCCGCGCTGGACGCCGCGCACGCCCGCGGGCTCGTCCACCGGGACGTCAAGCCGGGCAACATCCTGCTCGCCGACGACCCGCCCGGTCACGTCTACCTCTCCGACTTCGGGTTGACGAAGCAGCTCGGCGACGGCGGCGAGGACGCGGACTCCGCACTAGACGGCGACCTGCCGCTGCCACGCGACGCGGTCGCGAGCGTCGCGAGCCAGTTCGCCGGCACGCCGGACTACCTCTCGCCGGAGCAGCTCGACGGCGCCGGCGTCGACGCGAGAAGCGACCAGTACTCGCTCGCCTGCGTGCTCTTCGAGTGCCTCACCGGGAGGCCGCCGTTCGCCGACCCCTCGGTGGCGATGGTGCTCTGGGGCCACGCGAGCGAGCCGCCGCCCGCGGCGACCGAGCTCAATCCCGAGCTGCCCGTTGCTCTGGATGCGGTCGTGGTCCGCGCGCTGGCAAAGGAGCCAGGTGACCGGTACGGGAGCTGTGGCGAGCTGATCGACACGGCGGGAAGCGCGCTCGGGCTCGTGAGGAAGCCGCTGCTTCGCCGGCGCGAGTTCCTGCTCTGGGCGGCAGCGGCCCTGGCGGCCGCGATCGCTGCCCCGACCGTGCTGCTGACCCGGGGCGGAGGCGGGCCTCGCGGCTCGCTCCTCCGGATCGACCCGTTGACCAACGCCGTCGCCCAGCTCGACGCCGGCCCCGTGCGGGCGCTCGCCGTCGACGGCACCGACGTCTGGCTCTACCGCGAGGGCGAGAACGCGCTCGTCCGCCGCGACGCCTCCGAACGGGAGGCGAAGGCGCCGATCCTCTACCTCTACGCGCCGGCCGAGCTCGCCGCGAGGGACGGGACGGTCGTCTCCGTGAACGGCGTCGACAACCACTCCCTCACCGTCGTCGACGGCGCCAGGCTCGAGGAGGTCGCCTCGATCGGGCTCGCGCTGGGGAGCAGCCTCGTCGAGACCGCACACGTCGCGGCGGGCGAGGAGGGCTTCTGGATCGTCAACGTGCACGACAACGCGGCCCGGCGTCTGGACGTGTCGGGGCAGCCCGCGCTCGGCGACCCGATCGAGCTGTTCAGCGTGTCGGAGCTCGGCTCGGGCGGCCTCTACAGCGGCATCGCGGTAGGCGAGGGCGCCGTCTGGGTGATCGGCAACGTGACGCAGCCGCTCCTCTTCCGCATCGACCCGGCGAGCGGCCAGGTGGAGCGAACGGCGCTGCCGTTCGCGCCGAAGCGCGTCGGAGCGGGCGCAGGAGCGGTCTGGATCTCGGACGCGCTGCGCGACCTCGTGTGGCGGCTGCCGGTCCCCGCGCTCGAGCCCGCGAACATCCCGGCCGGCCGCGGGCCCGACGCGGTTGCGATCGGCGCCGGCGCGGTCTGGGTGCTGAACCGGCTCGGCGGCACGGTCTCGCGCATCGATCCCGTGTCGGGCACGGTCGTCGTCGAGATCGAGGTCGGGGCGGGAGCGAGCCAGCTCGCCGCCGGCAGCGGCGGCGTCTGGGCAATCAAGCCTCCACGAGCTTGAAGCGCGTCTGAAGCGGCCCTCGAGCGGCGCGCCCGATCGTGAGCCCGTCAACCGAGACGGGAGGTACACGATGCGCAGGAGGATTCTGGTCGGACTCGCCGTGGTGGTTTGCGGTGCCGTCGCGTTCACGGCGACGTCGTTCGCGTCGGGTGCGGCACAGAGCAAGACGACGTGGAAGACGAAGACGATCGAGCTCTACGGAGTTCAGACCTCGTTCACCTTCGTCGACACCGACGGGAGCGGTCCCCTCACGGCGCCGGAGGACCTGACCGCCGGCGACCTCTTCATCACGACGATCGACTACTACGACCGTCCGGGTGGCAAGAAGCTCGCCCACACCGAGGGCGGGACCTGCATGTGGCTCGGCAACAGTTTCATGAGCTGCACCGACTCGCTCGTCTTCCCGGACGGCCGGGTGTTCATCCAGGGCGTGCACACGCCGGAGTCCCTGACCGGCACGGCTCGAGCCGAGTTCGCCGTCACCGGCGGCACGGGCGCCTACCGAAACGTGCGCGGCGAGATGCTCGAGCACTTCGATTCCGTGACCGGCACCGAGACGGACACCCTGACGCTGATCGGGGTGGCTGGCTAGGAGGGCACGGGGTGCCTATCATCGGCGCCGCATGTGCAGGGTGCGACGCCGGCTGGGAGCGGCCGCCGCGATCGGCATCGCTGCGGCCGCTCTCGCCGCCTGCGGCGGCGAGGAGCCGTTCCGGATCGGCGTCGTCTGGCCCTGCCAGGACGTCCTCGTCATCGGCGATCTGAAGGAGGCGTACATCGCCGGAACCGAGCTGCCGCTCCTGCAGCGGGGCGCTCGCGCGCTCGACGAGAACCCCACCGACGGCGTGAGCGGAATCGAGATCGCCGGGCGCCCGGTCGAGCTCGTGCTCCCGTGCGGGGACGGCGGGCAACGCGACGGGCTGGCGGAGGCTCGCCGGCTCGTCGAGGAGGTCGGCGTGGACGCGGTCATGAACGCCAATCCGCTCGACAACCTGATGGAGTACGCACGGACTCGACCTGACGTGACCTTCCTCGGCTTGCAGGACCTGCGCGACCCGGCGCCGAACGTCTTCGGCTTCTACCCGACGAACGGCATGTTCATCGCCGGTCTCGGCACGTACGCCTACGAGGAGCTCGGCTGGCGCACGGTCGCCGTGATCGGCGAGGACGGGGCCGAGAACTTCGAGGCCGCCGGGTACTTCGTCGCCGAGTTCTGCTCGCTCGGCGGCACGGTGGCCGGAGAGACGTGGCTCCAGCAGAACCAGACGGACGTCGAGACCAGCCTCGCGTCGGTTCCCGACGACGTCGACGGCTACTACGTCTCGACGTACTGGAACGGGAAGAGCCTCCCGGTGCTGGCGGCGCTCACCGCGAGAGACCCGGAGCTCGGCTCGCACCTCGCGGCGGGCCCTTTCACGCTGCTCGAGCCGGTCGCCCAGACTGCCGGGCCGGTGCTCGACGGAGCGGCCGGTGGCCTGCTCAGCATGTTCCCGCTGGAGCTTAGCCCCCAGCCCGGCTTCGCCGACCTCGCCGCGGTCTTCCCGAAGCAGATCGACCTGGCCACCTACGCGGGCCTCGCCCCGGTCACCGTGACGCCGGTCGAGGGACTCCTGCGGGCACTCGAGCGCGCGGAGGGCGATCCCGGCGGGCAGCAGGAACGGCTGCGCCAGGCCCTGCACGAGGTCACCGTCGACGCCCAGTGGGGAGGAACGCTCCACCTCGACGACCGCGGCCAGGCCGTCGGCGACGGCTTCGTGCTCGCGCTTCGCTTTCAGCCCGACGGGAACGCCGGCGGCGAGCTCACGAAGACCTACGAAGACGTCGACCAGACCCTCGGCGGCCTGCTCGGACCCGACACGCCGCCGTTCGGAAGGAACAGCCAGCCCTGCGTCGCGGGCAACCCGCCGCCGTGGGCTGAGCAGGGGTGAAGCCAGCCTGAAGCACGTCTGAAGCGTTCCTGAAGCGCGCGAACCGATCGTGGGCCGGTCAATCATGGAGGAGGTCCACGATGCGCAGGAGGTTGTTGATCGGGCTCGCGCTCGCAGCGTGCGGCGCCATCGCCTTCACGGCGACGTCGTTCGCGTCCGGGAAGGCGCAGACGCCGAAGTGGAAGCCGGAGACGCGTACCGTCTACGTCTACGGCGATCCCGCGTCGTTCACGATCGTCGACACCGACGGCAGCGGCACGACCGGGTTCGAGAACCTGACGCCCGGCGACGTCTACATGGGCCGCGACGTGATCTACGACCAGCTCAAGGAGAACGGAGGGAGGCAGATCGGGCGAGTGACCGGCTTCTGCGTGGTCCTGCTCGACGAGCGCTGGGCGTGCAACGGGGCGTTCGTGCTCGCCGACGGGCTGATCTACTTCGAGGGGGACATCGAGCATCCGTACGCGCTCACCGGCGGCACGGGCGACTACCGCAACGTGCGCGGCGAGATGACGCACGAGCCGGCGGCGGACTTCAGCTATGTCAAGCACACGCTCACCCTGATCGGCGTCGCGAGCTGACCGGCAGACGGGGATCCCTGAACGCCCTACGATCCGGGCACCGGTGTCTCGCGTCGCACGGATGACCTGCGCGGCCGCGGCGACGATCCTCGCCGCGGCCGCGCTCGCCGCCTGCGGGAGCGACAGCAAGGGGCCCTACCGGATC
>JBBILK010000082.1:0-9166 GCA_037444965.1 Actinomycetota bacterium
CCCGGGTAGCCGTGCTCGCGGCAGACGTCGACGTAGCGGTGCACGCCGAACTCCCCCTCGCCCGGCAACCGCCGGTGGTTCACGACCTCGTCGATACGGTCGGCCATGTTCTCGATCTGACCGTCGGAGAGCTCGACCCACGAGAGCAGCGGGGGAGGGATGCGGCGAAGGTCCTCGGGCGAGATCCCGAGCTTGCCCATGTGCCACGTGTCGATCGCGATGCCGCCGTTGGGAGCGGCCGCGCCCTGGACGACGGCGAGCGCGCTCTCGAGGCTGTGCACGTTGACGTCGAAGGGGATGATCTCGTAGACGATCGGCGCCGCGTGGTGCTCCGCCGCGTCCGCGCAGAGCTCCGCGAATCGCTCCGTGACCTGCGAGAGCGGACAGGGTGTCCCGGGGATGTTGCCGACCTTGATGTGGTGCGCGCCCAGCACCGCGGCTGCCTCCCAGAGCAGCCGGCGCGTCTCGTCCGAGCGCTGCCGGCGCTCGTCGTCCTCGTCGAGGAACCAGTCCTGCAGGAACTCGAGCTCGAGGTACCGCAGACCGCTCGCGTCGAAGATCTCCTTGATCTCAGCGAGGCTTCGCGTCTCGAGCTGGTGCTCGAGATCGGCGTGCCAGAGCCCGAGACCGGCGAACCCGACCCTCGCCGCCTCGGCGCAGCGGTCGGCGAAGTCGAAGAGGCTCCACTCCCGTCCCCTGTGCACCTCGACGGGACCGGCGGTGGTCCAGTACAGACCGAGCAGCTCTACGTCGTCGACCATGCCTGCACCTCTGCAGGACTCTAGCCGCTCACTCGCCGCCGGCGGGGGCCGCGGCGCGTGCGCGTGCCGCCTCGACCTGCTCGGGGAGGTGCCCGATGCGGGGATCGATGTACGTGTCCTCGTCGAGCCGGATCCGCGGAGCAAGTGCCGGCTTCACGGTCGCGGCCTGCTCGGAGAGCGTCGTCGGCACCTTCGGCTCCTCGCGGGCCCAGATCGGCTTCCCGTCGGGCGGGCGGAAGTGCGGCATCACCTCCTCGGCCATGATCTGCATGTTCTTCATCGCCATCCAGCTCGGCATCGCGCCCCACTGGCCTCCCGCACCGACGATCACGCCCGCGCCCGACTGCTCCTGGAACCTCTCGAGCTGCTCGATCACCGTGTCGGGTGAGCCGACGATCACGTACTCCTGCTCGATCAGATCCTCGTAGGTGAGCCGGTAGAGCGGCTTGATGTTCTTCTCGATGATCGTGCCGAGGAAGTTCCTGAACGACTTCTTGCTCATCGCCCCCGGCGGGAAGGCGAAGTACTCGGGGTGCTGCAGGCCGTTCCGGAACAGCCAGGTGAGGTGCGGCCTCGCCTCGCGGTGCGCCTGCTCGTCGGTCTCCGCGACGTAGGTCGGGATCGCAGAGCCGAGCTGGTAGGGCGAGGGCGTGTAGCCGTACTTCTCCTCGGCGATCTGGCGGTAGAGCTGGAGCGCCTTCACGAGGAGCCAGCGGGGCGCGTAGACCTGCATGAACGTGTAACGCCGCTTCGCGGCCTCCTCGACCGTCTCGAGCGAGCCGACGCCCGGGACCCAGATCGGCGGGTGCGGCTGCTGGAGCGGCCGGGGCCACGGGTTGACGTAGCGGAGGTGGAAGTGCTCGCCCTCCCACTCGAAGGGGCCCGGCTCGGTCCAGGCCTTGATCACGAGGTCGTGCGCTTCCCAGAACTTCTCCCGCGCCCAGGTTGGGTTCTCGCCGTAGGAGAAGTACTCCATCCCGGTGCCGCGCACGAGGCCGGAGATGATCCGCCCGCCCGAGATCACGTCGAGCATCGCCACCTCTTCGGCCACCCGCAGGGGATGGTGGTAGAGGTTGAGCGCGTTGCCGATGATCCCGACGGGGATCCGGGAGGTCCTCGCGATGATGTACGAGGCGATCAGGTTCGGACTCGGCATGTTGCCGTAGGCGTTCTGGTGGTGCTCGTTCACGAGCACCCCGTCGTAGCCGAAGCGCTCGGTCGCGATCTCCTCCTCGAGGTAGTCGGTGTACAGCCGGTGGCCGACCCGCGGGTCGTAGTGCGAGTTCGGGATCGTCACCCACGCCGACTCGAGCTCCTCCGGCGGCGGCACGAACGGGTAGGGCATGAAGTTGATCGTGTAGAAGAGCAGCTTGTTCATCGAGCGTTCCCTTCGATGAAGGCGACGATCTCGGCCGCGGCGAGATCCGGCTCCTGCATGATCAGGCCGTGCGCGGTGCCCGGGATCCGCACCACGCGCGCATCCGGCAGGAGCTCCGCATACCGGTCGACGTGCTCGTTCGGCACGATCCGGTCGTCCTCGGCGCCGACGACGAGCGTCGGCACCCGGACGGCGGGCAGCCGCCGCGGGAGCTTCGGGTCGTGGCTCGGCGACCAGGCGAGGCGGGCGAAGGTCGTGAACTCGCCGTAGGCCTGGACGATCTCGTCGAGGTTCGTCCCGTCCGGGAGGTAGTCGAGGTACTGTGCCTCCTGCCCGTTGAAGAGCAGGCCGGCGACCCGCTCGGGAGGCATCGCGAACAGGTCGACGAGCGGCTTGCCCGGAAGGTGCAGGCCGGCTGGCGCGATCAGCGTCATGCTCGCGAGTCGCTCCGGGTAGAAGACGGCGAGCTCGGCGGCGATCCAGCCCCCGAGCGAGAAGCCGACGACGTGGAACCGGCCGAGGCCGAGCGCGTCCGCGAAATCGCGGTAGTGCAGGACGAGGTCGTCGAAGCCGCGCAGCCACTCGGGTAGCTCGGTCTCCCCGAAGCCCGGATGCTCCGGCGCGATGAAGTCGACCGATTCCGCCATCCGCTCGTAGAAGGGAAGCCACATGCGCGTCCCGCCGGCACCGTGCAGGAAGAGCGTGGGCTCGCCCGTTCCCCGCCGGCGGTACGCAACCCGGATCTCCCCGACCTCCAGCCACCGGGGCTCGGTGTAGAAGCGCCGCGGGCGCGGCGTGGTTGCCGGTGCATTCGACATGGCCCTCCTCCCCGTCGCCTGGGCGGCGCGATCGTATAGCATCCTGTCGAGGAGTGCCGCCCGGCGTCCGCGAGGGCCGGCCCCGAGGCCATGGCTGAGACGATTCCGCCGCTTCCGCTGACGCCGTCGAAGATCGTCGCGGTGCACACGAACTACCGGAGCCGGGCCGCCGAGCGCGGCCGCGTCCCCTCCGTTCCCTCGTACTTCCTCAAACCGCCCTCCTCCCTCTCGGGCGACGGCGCGCCGATCGTCCGGCCGCCCGGCTGCGAGCTCCTCAACTACGAAGGCGAGATCGCGCTCGTGATCGGTACCCGCGCGCGGCGTGTATCCGTCGGCGAGGCGGAGCGGCACATCGGCTGGCTGACGGCGGCGAACGACGTCGGCGTCTACGACCTGCGCTGGGCGGATCGCGGCTCGAACGTCCTCGCCAAGGGCCAGGACGGCTTCACGCCGATCGGGCCGCGGCTCGTTCCGGCCTCGGAGCTACGGCTCGATGACCTCACGCTGCGGACGTTCGTGAACGGAAAGCTCGTCCAGGAGGGACACACGAGCGAGCTCGTCTTTTCGTTCGCGCTCCTCGTCGCCGACCTCTCCCGCTTCATGACGCTCGAGCCGGGTGACATCATCCTCACCGGTACGCCCGCCGGCTCGCGCCCGCTCGCTCCCGGCGACGTCGTCGAGGTCGAGCTCTCGGGAGTGGGCAGGATCCGAAACGAGGTCGTCGAGGGCATGCTGCCGCTCGAGCCGATCGGGGCGATGCCGCAAGTGAGCGCGGAGGTACGTGCCGCGGCGCTCGGCGTCAGCGCTCCGCGCCCGGCTCCCGTCTCGGACGAGACGCTCGCCGCCCTGCGGCGGGTGTCGACGGCGACGCTGACGACGCAGCTCCAGAAGCGCGGCATCCGCAGCCCCTTCATGCGGGGATTGCGGCCCACGCGACCCGATCTGCGGATGGCCGGCTTCGCCCACACGCTCCGCTACGTCCCCGTCCGCGAGGACGTCGTCGAGGCCGACACCCGCGAGCTCAACGCGCAGAAGCAGGCGATCGAGAGCATCTCGCCCGGCGAGGTGCTCGTGATCGAGGCTCGCGGCGAGGAAGGTGCGGGGACGATCGGCGACATCCTCGCCCTCCGCGCGCTCCGCCGCGGCGCCGCCGGGATCGTCACCGACGGCGGCCTCCGCGACAGCCCCGCCTTCGCAAGCCTCGAGCTCCCCACCTACTTCCGAGCTCCGCACGCGAGCGTGCTCGGCCTCCTGCACTATCCGCTCGAGACGAACGTCCCGGTCGCCTGTGGAGGGGTGCTCGTCCTTCCGGGCGACGTCGTCGTCGGCGATGCCGAGGGGGTGGTCGTGATCCCCGCGCAGCTGGCAGCCGAGGTCGCGGACGCCGCCGTCGAGCAGGAGCTTCGGGAGCAGTTCGCGCTCGAGCGGGTCGACGCCGGCGAGAGCGTCCAGGGCGTCTTCCCCCTGAGCGAGGAGCGGCGGGCCGAGTACGAGGCCTGGCGGGAAGCGCGGGCGGATCCCACCACGGGCTCCGACAAGATGAAATGATTTCCTATATGATCCGCCTCCGAGGCAGACCGTGAGGTTTCGCTCCGACCCCGCCCAGATCCGCGGCTCGATCGCGCCGGTCGTGACACCCTTCGACTCCGCCGGAGCAGTCGACCTCGACGCGCTCGCCCGCCTGGTCGACTGGCAGATCGAGAGCGGCTCGCACGGGATCTCCGTGCTCGGCTCGACCGGCGAGCCGAGCTCCCAGAGCGTCGACGAGCGCCGGCGGGTGCTGGAGCGGGCCGCGCGGACGGTGTCCGATCGGGTTCCCTTCTTCCCGGGCACCGGCTCGGCACACCTCGGCGAGACCCTCGAGCTGACGGCCGAGGCCGAGCGGCTCGGCGCCGACGCGGCGCTCGTGATCACGCCCTACTACAGCCGGCCGACCCAGGCGGGGCTCGTCGACTGGTACTCGACGATCGCGCGCGAGTTCCCGAGCCTGCCGATCGTCGTCTACAACGTTCCCGTCCGCACGGCGGTCGACATCCACCCCGAGACCGTCGGCAGGCTCCGGCGCAACCACGACAACATCGTCGGGATCAAGGAGACCACCCGCGACTTCGAGCACGCCTCCCACGTGCTGAACGAGTGCGGGCGGGACTTCCTCGTCTACTGCGGCATCGAGCTCCTCTGCTACCCGATGCTCGCGATCGGCGGCGCCGGCCACCTGAGCTGCGTCGCGAACGTCGCGCCGAGGCCGTGCGCGGAGCTCTACGACGCGTTCGCCGGCGGCGACCTCGAGCGGGCGCTCGAGCTCCACTACGAGCTTCACCCGCTCGTCGAGATGGCGTTCGTCGAGACGAATCCCGGTCCGGTCAAGTGGGCGATGGAGCGGCTCGGGATCCTCGCATCCGGCGGGGTCAGGCCGCCGCTCGCCTCCCCCTCGACCGCGAGCCGGGAGCGGATCGCCGGCATCCTCTCGGCCGTGGGCCTGCTCGAGGCGTCCGCCGCGGCGGAGGCATCGCGGTGAGCCAGACGGCCGCTCGGGCCGCGCTCTCGGCCGAGACGGTCTCCGTCGGGCCCCAGCTCCACTACATCGCCGGCGAGTTCCGGCCGGGCCTCGCCGGTCGCACCTTCGAGACGCTGAGCCCGATGACGAACCGGCCGATCGCCCGGGTCGCCGAGGGTCTCGCGGCCGACGTCGAGCTGGCGGTGCAGGCGGCGCGGCGCGCCTTCGACGAGGGACCGTGGCCGAGGCTGAAGCCCGCCGAGCGCGGGGCCGTGCTCCGGCGCATCGCCGCCGCGATCCGCGACCACTCCGACGAGCTGATCGGGCTCGAGATCCTCGACATCGGCATGCCGGTCACGCAGATGCGGGGCCTCGCCGCCCGCGCGGCCGAGAACTTCGACTACTTCGCCGGGGTCGTCACCGAGCTCGCGGGCAGCGCGTACCGGGTCGGCGACGAGTTCCTGAACTACACGATCCACAAGCCGGTCGGGGTGGCGGCGCTGATCATGCCGTGGAACGCCCCGCTGATGCTGTCGACCTGGCGGATCGCCCCCTGCCTCGCGGCCGGGAACACGATCGTCCTGAAGCCGGCCGAGTGGTCGCCGCTGACGGCGACCCGGTTGGCCGAGCTGATCGACGAGGCCGGCCTCCCGGAAGGCGTCTTCAACGTCGTGCACGGGTTCGGCGAGACGGCCGGTGCCCCGCTCGCCGCCCACCCCGGCGTGAACCTGATCTCGTTCACCGGCGAGTCGGCGACCGGCTCGGCGATCATGGCCGCCGCCGCGCCGACGCTGAAGCGGGTCTCGTTCGAGCTGGGCGGGAAGTCGCCGGTCGTCGTCTTCGCCGACTCCGACTTCGAGCGGGCGGTCGACGCCGTCGTCGCCCAGATCTTCACCCTGAACGGCCAGCGGTGCACGGCGGGGTCGCGGCTCCTCGTCGAGGCTCCGATGTACGAGGACCTCGTCCAGGCGGTGGCGGCTCGGGCGCGCGGGATCCGCGCCGGCGACCCGTTCGACGAGGCGACCGAGCTCGGCCCGCTCATCCGCCCGGAGCACCACGAGCGCGTGCTCGGCTACCTCGCCTCGGCGTCCGAGGAGGGAGCGCGCCTGCTCGCCGGCGGCAAGCGGCCGGACGGGCTCACCGAGGGGAACTTCCTCGAGGCGACCGTCTTCGCCGACGTGAACCCGTCGATGCGCGTGTTCCGGGAGGAGATCTTCGGCCCCGTGCTGGTCGCGACACCGTTTACGACCGAGGAGGAGGCGGTCGAGCTCGCGAACGCGACCGACTACGGGCTCGCGGCGTACGTCTGGACGCGGGACGTGTCGCGCGCCCACCGCGTCGCGCAGGCGATCGACAGCGGGCTCGTCTGGATCAACTCCCAGAACGTGCGCGACCTGCGCACGCCGTTCGGCGGGACGAAGGCGAGCGGGATCGGCCGCGAGGGCGGCCACTACAGCTTCGAGTTCTACTGCGAGCTCCAGACCGTCCACGTCGCGCTCGGCTCGCACCGGATCCCCCGGCTCGGGCTGGGCGGAGAAGGGTAGGCCGCCGTGCTGAACGTCGAGCGGGTCACTCCGCCCTTCGACATCGTGCGCACCGCGCACATCGAGCTCATCGTCACCGACCTCGCCGCGACCCGGGAGTTCTACGTCGACCTGCTCGGGCTCGTGCCGACCGCCGAGACCGGCGACGCGCTCTACCTGCGCGGCGTCGAGGAGCGGCTGCACCACAGCCTCGTCCTGCGCAAGGGCCCCGAGCCGCTGCTCGACCACGTCGGCTTCCGGGTCGGAAGCCCCGGCGACCTCGACGCGATCGCCGACGCCTACGAGGAGCTCGGCTGCCCGGTGCGGACGGTCGAGGACGTCGAGCTCGGCCAGGGCCCGGCCGTTCGCGTCCACGACCCGCTCGGCTTCCCGCTCGAGTTCTTCTACGAGATGGACCACGCGGAGTGCCTGCTCCAGCGGTTCGACGCCTACCGGGGTGCCCGGATCACCCGGGCCGACCACGTGAACCTCTACGTCCCGGACACCGTGCCCGCTTACGAGTACTACCGCCGGCTCGGCTTCCGCTGCTCCGAGTACATCGCGAGCGACCGCGACGACCGGCTCGTGGCCGTCTGGCTCTACCGCAAGCCGACGGTGCACGACGTCGCCCTGACGACCGGGCGCGGCCCACGCATGCACCACTACGCGTTCACGACCGCGGAGACGGCGGCGATCACCGGGCTCTGCGACATCCTGGCCGGGGCCCACCGAGAGGCGGCGATCGAGCGCGGCCCCGGCCGCCACGGCGTCTCGAACGCGTTCTTCGTCTACCTGAGAGACCCGGACGGGCATCGCATCGAGCTCTACACAGGCGACTACTACACCGGTGACCCGGATCACGAGCCGATCCGCTGGAGCGCCTCGGATGCGCGGCGCCGCACGTTCTGGGGCCACCACATCCCCGACAGCTGGTACGAGGAGGGCTCGCTCGTCCGCGGGCCCGACGGAGCGCCGGTCGAGCTCGCCGAGCCCGTCCTCGACGAGCGGCTGGTGGCGGCGGAATGACCGGCGTCCGGCTCGCGGCGGTGCAGGCGGCACCGGTCTTCCTCGACCGCGAGGCGACCGTCGCGAAGGGCGTGGCGCTGATCGAGGAGGCGGCCCGGAACGGCGCCCGGCTGATCGGCTTCCCCGAGACGTGGATTCCGGGCTACCCCTGGTGGATCTGGCTCGGGTCGCCCGCGTGGGGGATGCAGTTCGTGCCGCGCTACCACGCGAGCTCGCTCGAGCTCGGCAGCCCGGAGGCGCAGCGGATCGCCGACGCCGCCCGCGAGAACGACATCCACGTCGTGATGGGCTACAGCGAGAAAGCGGGCGGCAGCCTCTACATGGGCCAGCTGCTCGCGAGCCGTGAGGGCGAGGTAGTCGCCACGCGGCGGAAGCTGAAGCCGACGCACGTGGAGCGGTCGGTCTTCGGCGAAGGCGACGGGAGCCACCTCGCCGTGCACGAGCTCGACGTCGGCAGGGTCGGCGGGCTCTGCTGCTGGGAGCACCTGCAGCCCCTCTCCAAGTACGCGATGTACAGCCAGAACGAGCAGATCCACGTCGCCTCGTGGCCGAGCTTCTCGCTCTACCGGGGTATGGCCTACGCGCTCGGCCCGGAGCTGAACACCTCGGCGAGCCAGATGTACGCCGCCGAGGGCGGGTGCTACGTGATCGCCTCGAGCGCGGTCGTCTCGCAGGAGATGGTCGATCTCCTCTGCGACACCCCGGACAAGCGCGAGCTGCTGCGGGTGGGCGGCGGCTTCTCGATGATCTTCGGGCCGGACGGAGCCCCGCTCTGCGAGCCGCTGCCGGAGGACGCCGAGGGCATCCTCTACGCCGACGCCGACCCTGCCATGATCGCGATCGCGAAGTCCGCGGCCGATCCGGCCGGGCACTACTCGCGCCCGGACGTGACGCGGCTCCTGCTCATCCACGCGCCGGCGCCGCGGGTCGAGACCCTGGAGCCGCCGATCGCGGCCGCGCAGCCGGTGCCCGACGCCGAGCCTCCCGCGGCGCCCACGCCGGACGGCGGCGGAGCAGGACGGTGAAGACGCGGTTCACCGAGCGCTACGGCTGCAAGCACCCCTTCGCCGGCGCGGGCATGGCATTCGCGTGCGAGACGCCGGAGCTGGCGGTGGCCGTCTGCGGCGCGGGAGGGGTCGGGGCGATCAGTGGCTTCGCGGCCC
>JBBILK010000083.1:0-6373 GCA_037444965.1 Actinomycetota bacterium
GACCGGATCGTTCGGCCCGGGCTCGATCGGGTCCTCGGGCTGCGGGTGGTTGACGCGCAGGCCGAGCAGGCGGGCGACCGCCTCGGTCCCCGCGTAGGAGGGCGGCGCGAGCCCCGCGGCGACGAGCGTGGCACGGAGCCGCTTCGCCGCCCGGCCGAGCCCGAGCAGCCTGACGAGCGCGGCGTCGAGCTCACGGAGCTTGACCGGACGCGCCGGGCTGGCGGGTGCGGTTGCAGGCGGCGTCCCGAGCAACGCCAGCACCTCGGCGAGCTCCCCCTTCGTGAGCACGTCGTCGGGCCTGAACTCCTCGACGCTCGGCGCCATCAGACCGGCGGCGACGACCGCCTCGATCTCCGCCTGGGCCCACGAGCCGGGCGGCTTGCCCGCGGCCTGCCCGGCGGTGGCGAGGACGAGCAGCCCCGCGAGGATGGCGATCAGCCGGCGCATCCCTCTTCGCATCGTCCGGCGCGCGGAAACCCTTTAGGCTTGCGCCGCCGTGGAGCTCGAGATCACCCCGGAGCCGACGCCCGAGGAGCGGCGGGCGCTCGAGCAGGCCGTCGCCGCTCTCGCGGCGCTGAACGGTCTGCCCCCGGCAGGCGTGCGCGGCGCCTGGTGGCGGAGAGGCCAGCAGGAGGCGCTCGGGGAGGAGCCCGAGCTCGACGGCCTCGGTCCTTGACCGAGACTTGTCTCTCATGATACAAGAGCCCCTGTGCGGGGAAGCCGAGGCCTCGTTCGGGTAGCGCTCGCTGCCGGCGCGCTCGTGCTCGCCGGGCCGGCCGCGGCGACGTTTCCGGGTGAGACGGGCCTGCTCGCGCTGCAGCTGAACCAGGACGGCGACTTCGACCTCTTCCTCGCCGAGCCCGACGGCAGCGGCCTGCGCAAGCTCCTCGACCTCCCCGGCGACCAGTTCAACCCGAGCTTCGACCCGAGCGGCGACCGGATCGTCTTCGAGTCGGGCACGGCGAAGGCCGGATACCGGCTCTTCGTCGTGGGCGTGGACGGCACGAACCTCCGGCAGCTCACGCGCAGCCGCTTCTCCGACCACGCGCCCGTGTTCTGCAACGAGAAGACGGTCGCCTTCCAGCGCGAGCTTCCCGAGCAGAACTCGGAGATCTACCGGATCGGGGTGAACGGCAAGAAGCTGAAGCGGCTGACGAACCACCCGGCCCGGGACAGCCAGCCCGCGTGCCGCCCGGACGGGAAGCGGATCGCCTTCCTGTCGACGCGTGACGGTCCGACGGAGCCTCGCATCTACGAGCTGACGCTCGCCGGAACGGGCCTCAGGCGGCTCACCGAGCGCATCGCCGTCGACGTCGACTACTCGCCCGACGGGGAGCTGATCGCGTACGCGAGCGCGGATGCCGACGGCAACCCGGAGATCTTCACGCAGGACCTCTCGACGGGGGCGACCGTCCAGCGCACCTTCACCGCGGGCCCTCTCCAGAACCGGCTGCCCGAGTTCGCGCCCTCGAGCGGCAGCGGGCCCGCCGGAGAGATCGAGATCTACTACACGGCGCACACCTCCGCTCCCGCGAGGCCGGGGGCGCCCTCCGGGCTGTCGCCGGACGACCTCTACCTCCTTTCCTGCCCGGACGACGCAGAACGCGCCGCGCTCGGGGAGGACGAGGACAACTGCGTGAAGGAGCTGATCGTCGCGGGCGGCGGCGGCTCGTCGGCCCAGCCGAAGTGGAAGGTCGCGCTCCAGGATCGGAACGGCGACTTCGTCACGGACACGCTGGTCGTGACCGGCACGCAGGGGAACGACACGATCTCGACGCGGCTCTCGAAGGACGGGAAGAGCGTCGAGGTCGTCGTCAACGGCAAGGTGGTCTCCTCCCAGCCGGTCGAGAGCGTGACGAAGATCGAGCTCGACGGCCTCGGCGGCGACGACACCCTGAAGAACGACACCGACATCCCCTCGAGGCTCGACGGCGGCGCGGGCAACGACGACCTCACGGGCGGTGGCGGAGCCGACGAGCTCATCGGCGGCGACGGCGCGGACAAGCTCCGGGGCGGCGGCGGCCGCGACAAGCTCACGGGCGACGGCGACGCGCCCGGCCCGGGCGACGGCCCCGACCAGCTCGACGGCGGCAGGGGCGCCGACCAGATCGACGGCGGCGGCGGCACAGATTCGAACGTCCCCGACCCGCGCGACCCGCAGCCGAAGAACGTCGAGAAGACGATCGACGCCATCGGGTGACCCGCCGGGCGCTCCGGCCCCGGGGGCCGGACAGGTCCGGCCCCTACAGGGGGAGCGCGAAGCGCTGCAGGACGAGCCAGGGGACGAAGCCCTGGCGGCGGTAGAGGCGGCTCGCGGCCACGTTCTCGACCGGCGCGGCCAGGCGAAGCGCCTGGCCGGGGTGCTCGCGCCAGTAGTCCTCGACCACCTCGGAGAGGACGTAGCCGCCGACACCGCGGGCGCGCGCCGACGCGGTCACCCCGTGGAACACGCGGCGCCGCGCCGGGTTGATGCGGACGACAGCCACAGGGGCGCCGTCCTCCTCGGCGAGCCGCACCTCGCCGCGCTCGAGGCTGCGGCGCCACGCCTCGTCCGAGAGCCGGCCTCGCACGAAGCACTCGTGGCAGAGCGCGAGCACCGTGTCGGCGTCCCCGGGGCCGGCCTGCCGCGTTCGCACCCCCCGTGACGGGCGCTCGACGGCGGTGTGGCCCCCGGGCGTCAGCCGGTACACGGCGTACAGCCCGTTCTCCGCCCGGAAGCCGGCACGCTCGAGCAGCAGGCGGCCGGTCAGGTTGTGCACCCCGACAGCGGCGTACAGCGTCTCCACGCCCTCGCCGCGGGCGAGCTCGATCGAGGCCTGGAGCAGCCGGCGGCCGAAGTTCCGGCCCCGGAAGGCAGGGTCGACGAGCGGCCCGAACACGCGGGCGACCTCCTCGAGCTCGATCCCGCCGAACGCGACCGCGCGTCCCTCGTCCTCGATCACGCGGATGGTCTCCTCGGCCGGGCGCTCGAGGGCGGCGAGCTCGGCCTGCAGCTCCTCGACGGAGGCCCAGAGCGGCGTCCCGACCTGCTCCTCCTCCCGCTTCAGCGCCCGGCGGGAGAGGGCGAGCACGGCGCCGGCGTCACCGGCGCCGAAGCTACGCAGGCTGGCGTCCACGGAGCAGGCTCGGGGCGTGCCACGCGTAGTCGAGACCCGACGCGACGGTGAGCACCATCGCGGCGAGCAGGCCCCACCAGGCGACGTCGTCGGAGAAGGCGCCCGCCGCGGCGAGGCCGCCGAGGCAGACGGCGAGCCCCTGCGACCAGGTCTTCAGCTTGCCGAGGTCGCGGGCGCTCACGACGACGCCGCGCTCGAGCGCGGCGAGGCGAAGGCCGGAGACCAGGAACTCGCGGGCCACGATCACGGCGACCATCCAGGCGGGAAAGACCGGTACGAGCACGATCATCGTTGCGAGCACGAGGATCTTGTCCGCGACCGGGTCGAGGATCTTCCCGAAGTCGGTGCCCGTCCCGGACCGGCGCGCGAGCCAGCCGTCAACCTGATCGTGAGCATCGCGGCGGCGAACAGCGCCGTTGCCCAGTACGCGTGGCCCGGGAAGTCGACGGCGAACAGCGCGACGACGAGCGGGACGGAGACCGCCCTTCCGACGGTGAGCTGGTCGGCGAGGGTCACTAGTAGAGAGAATACGCCCGGTCGTGGCTCCCTTCAGCAAAGTCCTGGTCGCCAACCGCGGCGAGATCGCGATTCGCATCTTCCGGACGCTCCGCGAGCTCGGCGTCGCGACGGTCGCGGTCTACTCGGAGGCGGACCGCGCCTCGCTCCACGTCGCTGCCGCCGACGAGGCCTACCTCGTCGGTGCCGGGCCGGCCGCGGAGAGCTACCTCGTCCAGGAACGTCTGATCGAGACGGCGAAACGGGCGGGGGCCGAGGCGATCCACCCCGGCTACGGCTTCCTGGCCGAGAACGCCGCCTTCGCACGGGCGGTGACCGACGCGGGCCTCGTCTGGATCGGCCCGCCCGCCGGGGCGATCGAGCTGATGGGATCGAAGGTCGCCGCCCGCGAGCTGATGAAGTCGGCCGGCGTGCCGATCGTGCCCGGAACGACGGATCCGGTCGAGAGCGTCGAGACGGTCGTCCGGCTCGGCGAGGAGTTCGGCTGGCCAGTCGCGATCAAGGCCGCCGCCGGAGGAGGCGGCAAGGGCTTCAAGGTGGTCGGCTCCCCCGAGGAGGCGGAGCGCGGCTTCTCCTCGGCCCGCCGCGAGGGGGAGGCGTACTTCTCCGACCCAACCGTCTACGTCGAGAAGTACATCGAGGATCCGCGCCACGTCGAGGTGCAGGTGCTCGCCGACACCCACGGCAACGCCGTCCACCTCGGCGAGCGCGACTGCACGATCCAGCGCCGCCACCAGAAGCTGATCGAGGAGACGCCCTCGCCGGCCGTGACGCCCGAGCTGCGAGCGCGGATCGGGGAGATCGCGGTCTCGGCGACGCGGGCCGCCGGCTACACGAGCGCCGGGACGGTCGAGGGGCTCCTCGACCGGGAGGGGCACTACTACTTCCTCGAGATGAACACCCGCATCCAGGTCGAGCACACGGTCACCGAGCTGGCGACCGGGGTCGACCTCGTGCGCGAGCAGGTGCTGATCGCCGCGGGCGAGCCGATCTCCTTCGCCCAGGGCGAGATCGAGGTGCGCGGCCACGCGATCGAGTGCCGGATCAACGCGGAGGACCCGTCGCGCGGCTTCCTTCCCACCCCCGGCGTGATCACGGCCTACCGGGAGCCGGCGGGCCCCGGCATCCGCGTCGACTCGGGCGTGGTCACCGGCTCCGAGGTGCTCGGCCTCTACGACCCGCTGATCGCGAAGCTGATCGTCTGGGATTGCGACCGGGAGAGCGCACGGCGGCGGATGCTGCGGGCGCTCGGCGAGTACGTGATCGAGGGACCGACGACGCTGATCGGCTTCCACAAGGCTCTCCTCACCCACCCGTGCTTCATCGCCGGCGAGACCTGCCACGGGCTCGTGGAGAGCGAGCTGATCGCGCAACGGGCCCGCGAGCTCGCCCCCGCCGCCGTGGCGGCGCCCGCTGCGGCGGCCGGCGCGGCCCGGGAACGGATCGTCGTCGCGGAGGTGGACGGCCGGCGCTTCGAGGTCAAGCTCGTCTCGCCCGAGCCGCCCTTCGCCGAGCTGGCGCGGCGGCGCCGCGAGCGCTCGGTGGCCGGGGCCGGCCTCGCCACCGGCAGCGAGGCGGTCGTCAGCCCGATGCAGGGCACCGTGCTGACGGTCGAGGTCGGCGAGGGAGACGGCGTCGTCGAGGGGCAGGTGATCTGCGTCGTCGAGGCGATGAAGATGGAGAACGAGATCACCGCGCACAGGCGCGGGGTGGTGAGCGGGCTGACCGTCAGTCCCGGCGAGCCGGTCCGGACGGGTCAGGTGATCTGCGTCGTCACCGCCGACGGCGCCGCGCCGGCCGGCGCGCTTTCATAGCGTCCGCCGGTAGACGCGGAACGCCCGCGTCGCGAGCGCGCTGGTCGCGGCGACGAACGCGAGCAGGAGCCCCAGGTAGAGGCCGACGCGGCCCCAGTCGGTGTCGAGGCTCGACATCTCGCGCGAGGCGACGACGCCCCAGTTGACGGGGTTGAAACGCGCAGCCCACTGCATCCAGCCCGGCATCAGCGACTCGGCGATCAGGATCGCGGAGAGGAACGTGAGCGGCAGGCCGAAGAAGTTGAGGATCGCGATCAGAGTCTCCTCGCGACGAACGAGCAGCGCCGTCCCGTGCGAGATCCCCGCGAACCCGGCGGCGACGAGCGAGGCGACGGCGATGATCACGAGCCAGCCGGCCACGCCGCGCTCGACGCGCGCGCCGAGCAGCCACGCCGTGCCGAGGATGATCACCGTCTGCGCGATCGCGACGATCCCGTTGTGGGCGACTTGGGAGACGACGAGCGAGCTGCGCCGCGCCGGGGTGGCGAGGAAGCGCTGGATCACGCCCCGGTCGAGGTCGTCGATCATCGCCATGCCCGACCAGACCGCTCCGAAGAACGAGGTCATCACGACCACTCCGGGCGTCAGGAACTGGACGTACGAGTCGGTGCCGAACCCCGGGAGGTCGACGATGCGGCGAAAGAGCTGGCTGTAGAGCAGGAGCCAGAACATCGGCTGCGTGAGGGCGAAGACGAGCCACACCGGCTGGCGGAGGAAGTTCCGCTGGTGGCGGACGAGCATCGAGCCGGTGTCGCGAAGCCAGGCGCTCACGTTCCCGCTCCCGCCTCGTCCTCGGCGCGGAAGTCACGGCCCGTGTAGTGGAGGTAGACGTCGTCGAGGGAGGGCCGGGCGACCGTGACCGAGGCGACCGCGATGCCTTGCGCCTCGAGCGCCGAGAGGATCTCGGGAACCGCCCGGGCGCCGTGC
>JBBILK010000083.1:6401-9105 GCA_037444965.1 Actinomycetota bacterium
CTCGACTCGAGCGCGCAGATGACGCCCGTCGACCACCGCCTCCTCGACCGCGCCGAGCCTCTCCACGACGGCGGCCGCATCGTCGCCGCGCGCGTCGGCGAGCTCGACCGCGACCGAGTCGCCCCGCAGCTCGCGCTTGAGCGCCTCGGGCGAGCCCTCGACGACCACAGTCCCGCGGCTGACGATCGCGATCCGGCCCGCGAGACGGTCGGCTTCCTCGAGGTAGTGCGTGGTGAGCAGGATCGTCAGCCGCTCCTCGCCGGCGAGCCGCTCGAGCTCCTCCCACATGGCGGCGCGCGCCTCCGGGTCGAGGCCGGTGGTCGGCTCGTCGAGGAACAGCACCTGCGGCCTGTGTACGAGCCCGAGCGCGACGTCGAGCCTCCTGCGCATGCCGCCGGAGTACGTCCGGACGATCCGGCCCGCGTAGTCGCCGAGGCCGAATACCTCGAGCAGCTCGTCGACGCGGCGGCGCAGCTCGGGCTGGGGCACACGCTGGACGCGCCCCTGGAGCACGAGGTTCTCGCGCCCGGTCGCGTAGATGTCCACTCCGGAGGCTTGCGGCACATAGCCGATCGCGCTGCGAACGGCCTCGGGATCGCGCTCGACGTCGTGACCCGCGACGGTCGCCCGGCCCTCGTCCGGGGTCGAGAGCGTGACGAGGATGCGGACGGTCGTCGACTTGCCGGCGCCGTTCGGCCCGAGCAGGCCGAACACCTCGCCCTCCTCGACGCTGAAGCTGAGGCCGTCGAGCGCCCGTACCCCCTTCGGGTACGTCTTCTCGAGCCCTTCGACCTGGATCGCAGGCACGGAGGCGAGTCTACTGGCCGCTACCCTTGACGCCGTGCGCGTCAAGGTGAGGCTGTTCGCCGCCCTCCGCGAGCGGGCCGGGTTCGCCGAGCGGGAGCTCGAGCTGCCGGCGGGCGCCCGGGTCGGCGACGTGTGGGGCGCGGTGCCGGAGCTCGGGGCCGAGCCGCCCGGACTGCTCTACGCGCTGAACCGCGAGTACGTCCCGCCCGGACAGGAGCTCGCGGACGGTGACGAGCTCGCCCTGATCCCGCCCGTCTCCGGCGGCGATTTCCGTCTCACCGAGGGCCCGATCGCCCTCGAGAGCGTCGTTGCCGAGGCGGCCGACGAGCGCGCCGGCGCGATCGCGACGTTCGTCGGCACGACGAGGAGCCACTCCCGCGGCCGGACGGTCTCGTACCTCGAGTACGAGGCCTACGAAGGCATGGCTGAGCAGGAGCTGGCTCGGATCGCCGAGGAGCTGCACCGCCGCTACGACCTCTGCAAGGTCGCGATCACCCACCGGGTGGGCCGAGTCGAGATCGGCGAGGCGAGCGTCGCGATCGCGGTCTCGGCCCCCCACCGCGAGGACGCGCTCGCGGCCTGCAAGGACGCGATCGACACGCTCAAGGAGACCGTGCCGCTCTGGAAGAAGGAGGTCTACGAGGGCGGCGAGGAGTGGATCGGCAAGGGCTCCTAGCTCCTGCTCAGCGACGTCACCTTGACGGCGGTGATGCTCACGTGTTCGGCGTAGCCCGTTCCCCCCGACACGCGGCAACGAACCTCGACCGATCGGGCGCGACCGAGCACCGCGCCCGACGAGAGCGCCAGCGTCGCGTTCGCCATCCCGTCGACCCGCAGGTCGTCGACGCGGGCAGTGTCGGCGGCGCCTCCCGCCAGCTCGCAGATCACGTCGTGCGGACCGCTCGCCACCGAGGCGACGAGCTTCGCAGCGACGATGAACTTGCCCTTGGGGAGGGCAAGCGAGCCGACGACCGAGCCGGTCGTGAACGGTACGGGCCCACGGATGGCGCTCGCGTAGCCGAGCACCGGCGCGGGCGCCGCCGCGGAGCGAGCGCCGCCCGAGGCCCAGGGCGAGGTCGCAAGGGCCAGGGCGGCGATCACCGCCAGCGAGAGGACGATGGCAGTGCGCTTCGACATGGGTGCTCCTCCTTCGAGGTCGTGGTCAGGAGACGAGCAGGCCGCTCGCAGGCCGATTCCCTCGGCGGCCCGGGGCCATCCTAAGATTTCGTCCATGAGCACGCGAAACCCCCTGCGCGATCTCCCGTCGGTGGATCGCCTGCTCGCGGACGAGCGTCTGCGCCCCCTGCTCGCGCGCCACGGCCGCCCGCTCGTCCTGGAAGCGATCCGCCGCTCGCTCGAGCACGCCAGAGCGGAGATCGCCGCCGGTCGCGATCCCGGCCACCCCGAGGAGCGGGTGGAGCGAGAGCTCGCGAGGATCCTCGAGCCTCGCCTGCGCCGGGTGGTCAACGCTACCGGGGTGGTCGTGCACACGAATCTCGGCCGGGCGCCGCTCGCTCAGGCCGCGCTCGACCGGCTCGCCGAGGCTGCACGGAGCTACTCGAACCTCGAGTTCGACCTCGAGACCGGGGCGCGCGGCTCGCGCCAGGTGCACGTCGCCGAGCACCTTCGCGACCTCACCGGCGCCGAGGCGAGCCTCGTCGTCAACAACAACGCGGCCGCGGTCCTGCTCGCGCTGGCCGCCCTCGCCGAGGGTCGCGAGGTGATCGTCTCGCGGAGCGAGCTCGTCGAGATCGGCGACGGCTTCCGGATCCCCGAGGTGCCAACTCATTTTGAAGTCGGCTCCGAAGTTCGCGCCGCTTTTATGGCTCAAGATCCACGCGCATCTGCGGCGTTTACCGCGAACCCGCGGAGCCGTTGGCAATGCGATCTCTGCTCC
>JBBILK010000084.1:0-7248 GCA_037444965.1 Actinomycetota bacterium
CGGAGCTCGCGGAAGCCCTGGAGCGGGCAGCCGCAGCCGGCTAGGAGCGCCCGGCTACAATCGTGCTCGCGGGCGATTAGCTCAGTCGGTTAGAGCGCCGCTCTGATAAGGCGGAGGTCCCTGGTTCGAATCCAGGATCGCCCATCTCGTGCTGGTCCTTCCGCGCTTGCGCGTCACGCTCCCGTTACCCGGGAAGCGGAGCCGGCGCGCTAAGATCAGGTGCAGGGGCCCGATCACCCCGCCGGCGATGCAGGAGATGGTCATTTACGGAGTGAGCTTCGACATGGTCGGCAAGCAACCGATCGTGCTCCTGAAGACGGCCGAGGGCAACAAGTTCCTGCCGATCTGGATCGGTCATCCGGAAGCCGCGGCGATCCTGATGAAGCTCCAGGGCGCGGCGACGCCACGGCCGATGACTCACGATCTCGTCACGGACATCCTCGGGCAGCTCGACGCCCGGGTCGTCAAGATCGCCGTCACCGAGCTGCGGGACAACACCTTCTACGCGCTCATCACGCTCGCGGTCAACGGCGGCGAGATCGAGGTCGACTCGCGGCCGAGCGATGCGATCGCTCTCGCCGTGCGCTCGGGTGCGCCGATCTACGCGGCGGATGCGGTGATCGAGGAGAGCGCGATCGAGTTCGAGCACGAGGACGTCAACGAGGACGAGATCGTCGAGGAGTTCAAGAAGTTCCTCGAGGAGGTCTCGCCCGAGGACTTCTCGAGCGACTAGCCGAGCTCCCGCTTCACGAGCGCGAGCATTCCCGTGAAGAACTCGCGCAGCCCTTCGCTCGAGAGCGGCCCGCCGTTCGCGGCGTCGAGATCGGCGAGGATGCGCTCCTCGCGCGCCTGGTCGACGAACGGGTACCCTCGCTCGTCCTTGTAGTCGCGCAGCTGGCTCACGAGCACGATCCGCCTGTTCAGGGTCTCGAGCAGCTCCCGGTCGGCTTGGGAGATCTCCTCGCGCAGGCGAACGACCACCGGATCCTGTCCCCACTCCGTCGGCATCGGACGACAAGGATAGCCGGCGCCCGCTGTCGCCTCCGCAGGCGCTGCCGGCGTCACGCGGTCGAGGTCAGGAAGAAGGCGAGGATGCCGAGACCGTTGTACAGGCTGTGGGCGACCACGCCCGGCCAGACGCTTTCGGTGCGGAGCCGAAGCCAGGCGAGCAGAAGACCGAAGAAGCCGAGGGCCGGCAGCGCGACGACGATGCCGTGGGCGAGGCCGAAGACGAGCGCCGTTCCGGCGATTGCGACGGCACCGCCGAGCGGCCGCAGCACGTGCACCCCCAGTCCCCGGAAGAACAGCTCTTCTGCGAACGGGACGACGGTGACGATGACGAGCGCGTTGAAGACGAACGCGGCGGCCTGCTCGGGCTCCCACCGCTCGGGCTCGAGGCCCTGCTCGCGGCCTGCATGCAGGATCGGCTCGAGCGCGGCGGAGACGACGAGAGAGGCGAGCACGACGACTGCGACGAGCCAGAGCGCACGCGGCGGGAAACGTCTGAGGCCGAGTGCGACAGCCGCGTTCGGGGAGAGTCTCGCGATCCCGACCGTCAGCGCAACCAGGATCCCGTACAGGACGAGCGAGCCGATGCCGAGCGTCCAGCTGTAGAGCGGCTCGTCGGTGCTGCCGGTGTCGCGGTCGGTACTGCGAAGCTGGGAGGCGAACGAGACGGCGATCTGGAGCGCCGCGAGGCCGAGCCAGAGAATGAGCGCGAGCGTCCGGCGCGGGGAAGCCGCCCCGCTAGAGCCGGGCGAGGGCTCTGCGGAAGTCGTCGACGATGTCGTCTGCATCCTCACACCCTACGGAGACGCGGAGCAGTCCCGGCGAGATCCCGAGCTCGCGAAGCTGTGCCTCGCTGAACTGGCGGTGACTCGTCGACGCGGGATGGTGGACGACGGTGTCGACACCACCGAGGCTCGTCGCCCTGGAGGCCAGACCGAGGCCGTCCATGAGACGCTCGCCGCCGGCTCTGCCCCCTGCGACCTCGACCGCGAGCATGCCGCCGAAGCCGTCGAGCTGCCGGCGGGCGAGCTCGTGCTGTGGGTAGCTCTCGAGTCCGGGGTAGAGCACGCGGATCACGCTCGGGTGAGCCTCCAGGAAGCGCGCCAGGGCGAGCGCGTTCGCGCAGTGCCGCTCCATCCGGAGAACGAGCGTCTTCAGCCCTCGCCGCAGAAGGAAGGCGGGGAACGGGTCGAGCACGCCGCCCGTGTCGATCAGCGTCTCCCGGACGCGCTCGACGAGCGTGCGGCTGCCGCAGACGATGCCCGCCGTGACGTCGTGGTGGCCGTTCAGGTACTTCGTCGCGGAGTGGCAGACGAGGTCGGCGCCGTGCTCGAGCGGGCGGCAGAGAACGGGTGACGCAAAGGTGTTGTCGACGACGAAGACACCATCGCCTTTCGTGTCGGCGAGCGCCTGGAGATCGGCGACCGGGAACGCCGGATTGGCGATCGTCTCGGCGTAGCGGACCGCGGCCGGCCGCCTCCAGGAAGGCGGATCCGTGACGTCGAGGTAGACGATCTCGACTCCGAGCCGCCGGACGTGCTTCTCGAGGAAGGCATACGTGTTGCCGTAGAGCTGTTTCGGGGCAAGGAGGGTGTCACCCGGCGCGAGGCAGGTGAGCAGCGCCGAGCCGATCGCCGCCATGCCGGACGAGAAGGCCTGGGCCGCCTCTGCCCCCTCGAGGTCGGCGCACGCCGCGCCCACTTCCTCGACGGTGGGGTTGCGGTTGCGCGCATACGCGAAGCCGTACTCCTCCTCGCTCATGACGCGCCCGAACAGCTCGGCGGTCTCGAAGGAGAACGTCGTCGAGGCGACGATCGGCTGCACGAGCGGCTCGCCGGGGACGGCGGGCACGCGGGCCGAGTGAATCGCTCGTGTTGCCAGCCCTCGTCGCCGTTCGGTCACGGGTTTCCTCTCACAGGCCCAGACGTTCCGGCAGCGTAGCGAGCGGCACCGGCTCGAAGCCGAGCCCGGCTGCAGCCGCGCCGGCCCGGTCGATCTCCTCGTCTCCGATGTGGAGAGCGCGATCCGGGCGCACACCGAGCCGTGCGAGCGCCTGCAGGAAGATGCCGGCCGCCGGCTTCTCCACGCCCGCCTCGGCCGAGGTGAGCGCAACCGCGAAGCGGTCCGCGACGCCGAGCCGGTGCAGGTGGTCGTGCAGGCTGACGTCCCAGTTCGCGACGCAGGCGAGCGCGAGCCCGGCCGCACGGAGTGCGCCGAGCGTTGCCAGCGCCCCGTCGGCGAGCCGGAAGACGATCGCGTCCATGAAGTGCGGGACGAAGGCGGCGGGGTCGAGACGCACTCCGAGCCGGCCGAGGAAGACACCGACGCACTCGTAGCGCAACGCGGCGAGGCTCGCGACGTCTCGACCTTGAAGCGAGCGCGGGCGATAGTAGGCGGCCTCGGCGCGGAAGGCGTCGCGGACGCTCGCGACATCTCGCGCGATCCCGTGCTCGGCCAGCGCGGTGCTGAGGCGAGGAACGGGATCCTCGAGGACGAGCAGCGTCCCGAACGCGTCGATCGTGACCGCGTCGAGCTCGGCGGCGCGCCTACCGGAAGGCATCGGGGTGGAGGGCCACGGCGAGAGCCTCGAGCGCCTTCGCGACGTTCGGGCCCGCTCGCAGGACGAGCTCCGCGGGAAGCACGACGACGCGGCCGTCGCGAACGGCGGTCAAGTTCTTCGTCTCGGGATTCCGCTGGAGCGAGGCCAGCGTCACCTTGCTGTCCGACGTCGTCAGGTACACGGCCGGGTCGGCCGCCCGCAGCTCGTCGAGCGGGAAGGAACCACCGTCGACAGCGGCCGCTGCGACGTTCGTACCCCCGGCTCGTCTGAGCAGGTCACCGAGCAGGGAGCGATCGGGGATCGTGACGAAGAAGCCGGTGTCGACGAACGCCGTCACCGGCTCGAGGTTCGCGAGCCGCTGCTCGATCGTCGCCACGGATTCCTGCATCGAGCCGACGAGCTGGCGTGCCGCTGCCGGCGCGTCGAGCAGGAAGCCGAGCTCGAGCACAGCTCGCTCGACCTCCTCGAGGGTGCGCGACGGCTGGAGGTAGACGGGGGCATCCGTCCGCTGGTCGATCTGGGTGAGATCGACACGGTCGGTGTCGGGCGTCGCGACGATCAGGTCCGGGTCGAGGTCGACGACGGCGTCCACGTCGATCGTCCCGGTCGCCCTGACCACCTCCTCGACCGTGCGGCTACCCGAGGGGACGAAGCCGGCGGGAACGCCGACGAGCCGATCGCCCGCGCCGAGCGCGTCGACGAGCTCCGCCGCGCCGGCGTCGAGAGCGACGATCCGTCGCGGTGCCGCGGCGAGCTCGACCGGCGTGTCACCGCCGCCCTGGACGGAGACGGGGTACTCGACCTGGAGCTCGCCGACAGGCTCCGATCGCTGGCTGCAGCCGGCTGCGACGAGGACGACGGCCGCGAGCGAGACGAGCACGGGGAGAGGACGACAGCGCACGCACCTACTATCCAAGCACCAGGAGCGCCTGCGATGAAGCACTTCGATCTCGGCGAGGCCCACGAGGCGCTACGCGCCGTGCGGCCGCTCGCCGAGCAGATGGTGACGTATCGCCGGGAGCAGCTCGAGCTGGAACGGCAACTCGCCGTCGTACGGCGAGCCGTCGCGGGAAACGGCGGTGGTCGCGAAGGGCGCCGTGTCGGGGAGCTCGAGCGCCGGCTGGGGAGAGTCGTCGAGCAGCTGCGGCTCTGCGTCGACGAGATCCACGCTCGCGGCGCGCAGGTCAAGGACCTCGACGCAGGGCTCGTCGACTTCCCGGCGCGACATCCGGAGGACGGCCGCACGGTGCTCCTCTGCTGGCGCGTCGGCGAGGAGGGAATCCGGCACTGGCACGGCGTGGAGGAAGGGTTCGCGGGCAGGAAGCCGCTCCCCTTCTGAAGAACCACGCTCCATGCGGACGGATCGGCTCTCGTCGTGCCGGACCCCGGCGGTGTCCGAAGCGCCGGGGGCTACATTGAGGCGGTGAGCGTGCCCAGCAACGGGAACGGACACGGGCGCCGCGACCGGCCGGCGAGCGCGAGGAACGGTTCCGTGGGGCTGCGGGGCCCCGGGCCCCGCCGCCGCCGCCGCGAGCGCAGGCGCCGCCGCGAGACCGCACGGCGACTCGCGATCCTCGGGCTCCTGCTCGTCCTGCTCGGAGGGATCGCCGCGGTGGCGGCGATGGCGTTCGCCGGCGTGTCGGCGTTTCGCGACAGCTGCACGCTCGCTTCGTTGCAGGAAGTCCGCATCGGGCAGAACTCGTTCGTCTACGCGGCGGACGGATCGTTCCTCGGCACGATCCCGGCCGAGAGCAACCGGCAGCCGGTCAAGCTCGAGGAGGTCTCACCGTGGCTTCCGAGAGCGACCGTGGCGATCGAGGACCGGCGCTTCTACGAGCATCACGGCCTCGACTACGAGGGGATCGTGCGGGCCGCGATCGAGAACTACGAGGCCCGTGACGTCGTCCAGGGCGGCTCGACGATCACGCAGCAGCTCGTCCGGAACCTCTACCGCCCGGTCGGAACCGAGCGAACGCTCGAGCGGAAGCTGAAGGAAGCGTGCCTGGCGCTCAAGCTGGATACCGCCTGGCCGAAGGAGCGGATACTCGAGACCTACATGAACCAGGTCTACTACGGGAATCGCGCCTACGGCGTCGAGGCGGCTGCACGAACGTACTTCTCGAAGGCGGCGAGCGAGCTGACGCTCGCCGAGGCGGCGCTGATCGCGGGGATGCCGCAGGCGCCGTCGTTCTACGACCCGTTCACCCGCCAGCAGGAGGCCTACCGGCGGCGCAACGAGGTGCTCGCCGCGATGCGGGACACCGGCTACATCACGGCCGCGCAGTACGAGCGGGTCGTCTCGTCGCCGATCCGTCTCCGGCCCGGGAGCCTCTACACGAAGATCCGGGAGCCCTTCTTCTTCAGCTTCGTCCGCGACCAGCTGATCGAGAAGTACGGTGCCAACGTCGTTCGCTCGGGTGGGCTGCGCGTCTATACGACGATCGACCCGCGCTTCCAGCGGCTGGCGGCGAAGGCGATCAGGGACACGCTCACGGAGCCTGCGGACCCGGCCTCGGCGATCGTCGCGATCAACCCCCGAAACGGTGCGATTCGCGCGATGGTGTCGGTGATCCCCGGCGGACAGCGAACCCAGTTCAACCTGGCCGCGCAAGGCCGGCGGCAGGCCGGCTCGGCGTTCAAGACGTTCGTGCTGACGGAAGCGATCCGCAGGGGCATCAACCCGGATGCGACGACCTACATCTCGGCGCCGTTCACCTGGCAGCCGGATCCGCTGAGCGAGCCGTGGTCGCCGAAGACGTACGACGGCACCTACTACGGCCCGTCTTCGATCACCGCGGCCACACTTCGTTCCGACAACTCGGTCTACGCCCGGCTGACGCTCGATCTCGGACCGGAGAGCATCGTCAAGATCGCCCACGCGATGGGCATCGGCTCACCGCTGCAGCCGGTGGCGTCGATCGGCCTCGGCTCGAACGACGTCTCGGTGCTCGACATGGCGTCGGCCTACGCGACGCTCGCTGCGGGCGGCGTCTACACGAAGCCGATGGCGATCCGCAAGGTCGTGCTCGCTGGCGGCGAGGTCGATACGGACTCCGGCTGGGGCCGTCCCGAGCGGCGGCGCGTCTTCCCCGACGGCGTCGCGTACCAGGTCACGCGAATCCTTGCTCAGAACATGCTCGCGGGAACTGGCACCCGCGCCTACTTCGGTCGCCCCGCGGCCGGCAAGACGGGGACGACGGACGACCACACGGACGCCTGGTTCTGCGGCTACACGCCGAATCTCGCCACCGCCGCCTGGGTCGGCTATCCGAACTCGACGGTCGAGATGACGAACGTCCACGGTATCGCCGTCTCGGGCGGCTCCTTCCCCGCGATCATCTGGAACCTCTTCATGGCGGCTGCGCTCGAAGGAGCGCCCGTGCTCGACTTTCCGCTCCCGAAGGAGCAGGTCGTCTGGCGGCCGTGGAAGGGCCAGTACCAGCTCGAAGGCGACACGTCGACGACCGAGACGGGGACGACCGAGACGGTCCCGACCGAGCCGCCCCTGCCGACGACGAAGCCGCCCGCGACGACCGAGCCGCCCCCGCCGGCGACGACCGAGCCGCCCCCGCCGGCGACAACCGAGCCGCCCCCGCCGACGACGACGGCGCCGCCCCCGCCGCCCCCGCCGCCAACGGTCACCGTCGGCTAGAGGCGCCGATGGCGACGGCGAAAGCGGT
>JBBILK010000084.1:7275-9083 GCA_037444965.1 Actinomycetota bacterium
TCGGCGGCGCTGGCGCTGGCCGCCGGCGGGACGGTGCTGCTCTTCCTCGCCGTCGCGGTCGCAGCAGCGCATCCCGAAGCGTCGGCACTCTCTCCCGACCACGCCGGGGGTGACGTCCGCTGGTCCTGGCTCTTCCTCGGGGCCCTGTCGGCGGCGTTCGTCTTCTACGCCCTGGGGTTGCTCGCGACCGCGCGCGCGGCCGTGCGGCTCCGGTGGGTGATCGCCCTTGCCGTCGCGATCCAGCTCGTGGCGCTCGCCGGTCCGGTCCTGCTCTCGACCGACCTCTACACGTACTGGGCGAGGGGCCGGGTCGCCGCCGTTCACGGCGAGAACCCGTACGGCGTCGCGCCGAGCCGCTATCCAGACGATCCGGCGAGCGAACGGATGGGCGCGACGTGGCGAGACCGGCCGACTGGATACGGTCCGGCGTTCACGCTCCTCTCGGAGGGGCATGCGCTCGTCGTCGGACGCTCGCCGGCCGCCGCAGGCTGGCTGTACCGCGCCGTGTCCGCGGCGTCGATGGTCGCGCTCGTCCTGCTGGCGGCCGCGCTGGCGCAGCGCCGCGCCTTCGCTGCGGCCTTCGTCGGGTGGAATCCCCTGCTCGCGGTGCACTTCGCGGGCGGCGGCCACAACGACGCGCTCGTGATGGCGCTCGTCCTCGGTGCGCTGCTCCTGGCGGCGAGGAGCAAGCCTCTGGCGGCCGGCGGGGCCTGGGCAGCGGCGATCGCCCTGAAGTGGTTCCCGTTGCTCTTCCTACCGCTGCGAGCGCTCGAGGCCCGGCGCACGGGCCGGCCGGTTCGGCACCTCGGGTTCGTGGCGGTCGCGATCGTGATCGCCGGGCTCGCGTCGTGGCGCTACGGAGACGGGTGGCTCGATTCCTTCGCGAACTTCTCGGGTCAGCTTCGACGAACGACGTCGCTGAGTACCGCCCGCTGGCTCACCGGGCTGGGCCTGTCGGAGAACGCGGCGATCGCTCTGCTCGGCGGGTTGTTCGTCGCGGGCTACGCCTGGCTGCTCCGGGAGGCCTGGCGAGGTCGCGCGAGACTCGGGCTCTGCGCGGGACTGCTGCTCGTGACCACCTCGTGGCTGGTGCCCTGGTATGCGGTGTGGATCGTGCCGCTCGCGGCCGTCGAGGAGGACGCGATCGCGCGCGTCCTCGCCGTCTCGCTCTCCGCATACCTCTTGCGAGGGGCGGTGCCACTGTAGATTCTCCGCTTGCGGTGACCGAGCTGATCGATCTCGACGAGGCGCAGCGCCTGATCCTCGAGCGGGCACGTCCCCTCGAGGCGGAGCGCGTCCCGATCGAGCGCGCCTACGGCCGGGTGCTCGCGGAGCCTGCCGTCGCGGCGTGCGACCTGCCCCCCTTCCCGAGCTCGGCGATGGATGGCTACGCGATCCGTGCAGGCGACACCGCTGCCGCGCCGGTGACCCTGGCCGTGGTCGGGGCTGCCGCTGCGGGCAGCCCGGCGGGCCGGGCGGTCGGCGCCGGCGAGGCCATCGCGATCGCTACCGGCGGCGTCGTACCCGACGGCGCCGACGCCGTGGTTCCCGTCGAGCTCGTGCGGGAGCACGACGGACGGATCGAGATCGCAGCCGCGGTCGGGGTTGGCGTGAACGTCCGAGCGCGGGGCGGCGACGCGGAGGCCGGCAGTCTCGTTCTCGGCCGGGGCACGAGGCTCGGGGCAGCCCAGGTGGGCGCGCTGGCGGCCGCGGGCGTCGGGGAGCTTCGCTGCACGAAACGCCCGCGCGTGGGCATCGTCGTCACGGGCTCGGAGCTGAAGCCGCCCGGGGAGCCTCTCGGCCCCGGC
>JBBILK010000085.1:0-2830 GCA_037444965.1 Actinomycetota bacterium
ATCGCCTCGGAGGCGATCGGGGACGGGCGCTGGTTCGTCGAGCGGGGCGCGCGCTACGCGTCCGAGCGCGAGGTGTTCGGCCGACCGATCGGTACGAACCAGGGCGTCCAGTTCCCGCTCGCGCAGGCGTACGCAGACGTCGAGGCGGCGAGCCTCGTCCGCTACCAGGCGGCGACCATGTTCGACCGCGGCGAGCCGTGCGGGCCGCAGGCGAACATGGCCAAGCTGCTCGCCTCGCAGGCCTCCTGGGCGGCGGCGAACGCGTGCATGACCGCCCACGGCGGCTACGGGTTCGCGCGCGAGTACGACGTCGAGCGGAAGTTCCGGGAGGCGAAGCTGCTCGAGATCGCGCCGGTCTCGAACAACCTGGTGCTCGCGTACCTGGGCGAGCGAATCCTCGGCATGCCGAGGTCGTACTGATGGCCCGCCCGCTTCGCTCGTGGATGTTCGTCCCGGGCAACCGGCAGCGCTTCCTCGACAAGATCTACGAGGTGGAGACGCCGCCCGACGCGGTCTTCCTCGACCTCGAGGACGGCGTCGTCCCCGAGGAGAAGGCGACCGCGCGGGAGATGGTCGCGGAGCTGCTGCGCCGCGCTCCGGCGGGCCCGCTGCGGACGGTTCGCGTCAACGCGGTCGGCACCGACTGGTTCGCCGCCGACCTGGAGACGGTGCTCGTCCCGGGGCTCGAGGCGGTCTGCGTGCCCAAGGTGGAGCGGCCCGAGGAGGTGCTCGAGGTCGCGCGTCAGCTCGACC
This sequence comes from Actinomycetota bacterium, assembly GCA_037444965.1. Lineage (GTDB taxonomy): Bacteria > Actinomycetota > Thermoleophilia > Gaiellales > Gaiellaceae > JBBILK01. The sequence continues at coordinate 754 of JBBILK010000085.1, forward strand.
GGCTGGACGGCGAGGCCGGGATCGTGGTCGCGATCGAGAGCGCGGCGGGGCTGATCCGGGCGCCCGAGATCGCCGCGGCACACCCGCGCGTGCTCGCGCTGATGCTGGGTGCGGAGGACTACGCGCTCGACATCGGCCTCAGCACGAAGCGGGAGGCGGAGGCGGCCGAGCTCGTCTACGCGCGTTCGGCGCTCGTCAACGCGGCGGCTGCCGCGCGCGTGCTCTCGATCGACGGCGTCTTCCCCGATCTCGACGACCCGGAGGGGCTGCTCGACGACATCGCCCGCGCGCGCCGGCTCGGCTTCGACGCGAAGTCGACGTTCAACCCGCGCCAGGTGGAGCCGATCAACGAGCACTTCAGCCCGACTCCCGAGGAGCTCGCGTACGCGCGCAGGGTCGCCGACGCGTTCGAAGCGGCGACGGCGCGCGGCGACGCCTCGGTCGCCGTCGGGGGTCAGCTCGTCGACCGGCCGATCGTGCTGCGGGCGCTGCGGCTGCTCGAGCTGGCGGAGGAGCTCGGTATCGAGGGAGGTGAGGCATGAGCCAGGTCAAGCCCGGCTGGGAGGGCCGGTTCTTCGAGGACTTCGAGGTCGGCGACGTGTACCGCTGCCGCTACGGGCGGACGGTCACGGAGGCCGACAACATCCAGTTCACGTTGCTCACGAACAACACGAACCAGATCCACTTCAACCGGGACTACGGCGAGAAGACCGAGTTCGGGAACACGCTGGTCAACAGCGCGCTGACGCTCGCGATCGTGGCCGGGATGGGCGTCGCTGACGTGAGCGAGAACGGCTTCGCGCTCGGCTGGGACGAGATCACGCTGCCCAACCCGCTCTTCCCCGGCGACACGCTCTACTCGGAGAGCGAGGTGGTCGAGACGCGCGAGTCGAAGTCGCGGCCGACGCAGGGCATCGTCAAGGTCGAGACCCGCGGCTACAACCAGCACGGCGACCTCGTGATCAGGTACCGCCGCTCGGTGATGGTCTGGAAGCGGGAGCACGCGCCGAGCAGGGACATCTTCCCGACACCGAAGGTCTAGATGATCGATGACGCCCTCGCCGGCGTCCGCGTCGTGGCGCTCGAGCAGGCGGTCGCGATGCCGTTCTGCACCCTGCTCCTCGCCGCGCTCGGCGCCGACGTCGTCAAGGTCGAGTCGCCGCGCGGCGACGTCATTCGCGGCTGGGACGAGGCCGTTCACGGCCTCTCCACGGGCTTCGTCGCCTTCAACGCGGGCAAGCGAGACGTCGCGGTCGACGCGAAGACCCCCGAGGGCCGCGAGGTGCTGCGCCGGCTCGCGCTGTCGGCCGACGTGTTCGTCGAGAACCTGACGCCCGGCGCGGCGGCGCGCCTCGGCGTCGCGGCCGACGAGCTGCGGGCCGAGAACCCCGCGCTCGTCTACTGCAGCCTCTCTGGCTACGGGCAGGACGGCCCCTACCGCGACGTCAAGGCGTACGACCTGCTCGTCCAGGGCGAGTCGGGAATCCTGCTCACGAACGGGAGCCCCGACGCGCCCGCGAAGGTCGGGATCCCGATCACCGACCAGATCGCGGGCGCCCACGCCGCGCTCGGGATCGTCGCGGCGCTGCGCCGCCGCGAGCGCACGGGCGAGGGGGCGTACCTCGACGTCGCCATGCTCGAGTCGGCAGCCTTCTGGCTCGCCTACTACCCGCACCACTGGTGGCACGGCGGCACCGAGCCGCCGAGGACGGGCATGCGCCACCAGTACCTGTGCCCGTACGGGCCCTTCCTCGCCGCCGACGGTCGCTACGTGAACGTCGTCGTCGCGTCCGACGCGGACTGGGCGCGGTTCTGCGAGGCGGTCGAGCGGCCGGAGTGGACGTACGACCCGCGCCTCGCCACGGTCGCCGCGCGGAGGGAGAACCGCGCGCTCGTCGACGACCTGGTCGAGGAGCTGATCGGCGCCGCCGGCTCCGAGGAGTGGATCGCGCGCCTGGAGGAGGCCGGGCTCCCCTACGGCCGGGTGCGCTCGATCGCGGACGTGCTCGAGCACCCGCAGCTCGTCGAGCGGCGGCTGTTCGCGGAAGGCGAGTCGCCGGCCGGCCGGCTCCCGCTC
>JBBILK010000085.1:2917-9055 GCA_037444965.1 Actinomycetota bacterium
CCGGACGAGATCGCAGACCTCCACGCCCGAGGGGTCGTGTCGGGGTGAGGAAACGCCCGTCTCCCAGGTACCCGATCGAGTCGGTCGACAACGCGCTCACGCTGCTTCGCATGCTCGCCGGGCGGGAGTCGATCGGCGTCACGGAGGCGAGCGAGCACCTCGGCGTCGCGCGCTCGACGGCGCACCGGCTGCTCGCGATGCTCCAGCACCACGGCTTCGTCAGGCAAGATCCGGTGCAGAAGCGGTACGCGGCCGGCCCGGCGCTCGTCGAGCTCGGACTGGCCGCGCTTCGCGACGTGGACATCCGGGCGCAGGCGCGGCCGGTCCTCGAACGGCTGGTCGCCGAGACCGGGGAGACGGCGCACCTGGTCGTGCTCAGCGAGGCGAACATCCTGTTCCTCGACTGCGTCGAGGGCCAGATGGCGCTGCGGGCCGGCTCTCGCACCGGCCAGACCCTGCCCGCCCACTGCACGGCGGCTGGCAAGGCGCTGCTCGCCGAGCTGCCGGAGGAGCGTCTGCGCGAGCTCTATCCGCGGGAGCGGCTGGCCGCGGTCACCTCTCGTTCGATCCGGAGCCGCGCCGCTCTCCTGCACGAGCTGGAGGAGGTGCGCGGGCGCGGGTACGCGACGAACGACGGCGAGAGCGAGGAGAACCTGTACGCGGTCGCGGCGGCGATCCGGGACGCGAGCGGCCGGGCCCGCGCGGCGATCACCGTCGCCGCGCCCGACTACCGCATGGACGCGGAGCGGGTGGAGGCGATCGCCGCCGCGATCCAGCGCGCCGCAGCCGAGATCGGCGCGGGGCTCGTCTAGCGGCTCGAGGCCGCGGCGAGCTCCGTCGGCAGGCCGAGCCGCGTGAAGAGCTCCGGTTGTCGTGGGAAACCGAGGATCCAGGAGATCCGGTTCCCCTCGATCGAGAACACCATCACCCCGTAGGCTGCGAGGTCCCCGCCGTCCCGCTCCTGCGCGTAGGCGGCGAGCGCGGGCTGCCCGTTGGCACGGGCCGGAACGAGCCGGATCCGATCGAGGTGGCCGTCCAGCGGCGCGGTCGCGAAGAACTCGCCGACCTGCGCGCTGCCCTCGAACCGCAGAGCCTCCGGCGGCATCGTCAGCAGCACGTCCTGCGCGAGCAGCGCGACCAGGCCGGGGATATCGACCGCCGCCCACGCCTCCTGGAAGCGCTCCATCACCTGCGCCTCGGTGGCGCGGTCGGCCGGGGCGTGGGCCCGGGTCAGGCTGCCCTCCCGCCGCTCCCGCGCGACCCGCTCGCGGGCGCGCTGCAGCGCGCTGTTCACGGCGGGGACGCTGTCCTCGAGCAGGTCGGCGACCTCGCGTGCCGACCAGCCGAGCGCGTCGCGAAGGACGAGAACGACGCGCTGCTTGGGCGGGAGGAGCTGCATCGCCGTCACGAACGCGAGCCCCAGCCGCTCGCGCTCCTCGACCACGGCCTCCGGCCCGGGCTCGCTGGACGGGATCGCCTCGAGGAGCCGGTCGGGGTACGGCTCGAGGTGGGCGTCGGCCGTCGCCGCCGCGTGCCTTCCGCGCTGCTCGAGCAGCCGCAGGCAGACGTTCGTCGCGATCCGGTAGAGCCAGGCGGCGAGCGGCGCCCGCGGCTCGAAGCGGTCGATCTCCCGCCAGGCGCGCAGCAGCGTCTCCTGCAGCGCGTCGTCGGCGTCGTGCAGCGAGCCCAGGAGCCGGTAGCAGTGAACGTGGAGCGCCTGGCGGTGCGTCCCGGTCAGGCGGACGAACGCCTCCTCGTCGCCCCCTCGTGCGGCGGCGAGCAAGGCCTGCTCCGACGCCGGCGAGGCGGCCCGGGTCATCCGGCCTGCTCCGGCGGGACGGGAAGCGGCCCGCCGAGCTCCGTCCACGCCGACGGCTCGAACGCCCCGGGGCGTCCGCCCAGAGCGACGAAGCGGATGCCCTGGTCGCCGGGAACGATCCTCCGCAACTGCTCCGGGCCGACCCGGACCATCATCCCCGGCCGCAGCGCAACGCTCTCCTCACCGGCGTAGAGGGTCCCCGAGCCCGCGAGCGGGATGTAGACCTCCTCCTGATCCGGATCCATCGCGGTCGCGTCGTGCTTGTGGTTCGGGTACCCCTCCCAGCTCGGCGGGAGCGTCAGCACCTGCATGCCCCATGCGCTCACGCCGAGCGTCGCCCGCGCGCGCAGCGCGAGACCGTCGTAGATCGGCTCCATCTCCTCGAACGATGCCACGGTCACGTCGGCCATCGTGCCCTCCTCGGGTCGGGTTCCGGCGAACAGCCGTCATTCGCTGGAATCCGCCGAGCCCGTGGAAGTCATCGGTCGGCTCAGGCGACGAGCTCGCTCGTCGACGCCGGCTCTGCCGGTTGCTCGACCAGGCGGGGACGCCCCCAGCGGAACCCCTGCGCGTAGCGAATGCCGAGATCGCGCAGGACTTCGGCGACGGCCTCGGTCTCGACCTCTTCGGCGATCACGTCCAGAGCAAGCGCGTGTGCGAGGTGTGCGATCGCCTGCACGATGCCGCGACTCGGCGCGTCCGTGTCAATGCTGCGCGTGAGCGAGCCGTCGATCTTGAGGAAGTCGATCGGAAGTGCTCGCAGCCGGGCGAAGGAGCTGAAGCCGCTGCCGAAGTCGTCGAGAGCGAGGAGGCAGCCAAGATTCTTCAGCGTCTCGAGCCGGCGTGCCGCCCGCGGGTGGCTCTGGAGAGCTGTGGCCTCGGTGATCTCGAAGCCGACTCGGCCCCGCCCGATCCCGTCCCTCAGCTCGGTCTCGAGGAGGTCGAGGAGCGCATCGTCCTCGAAGCTCGCTGCGGAGAGATTGATCAGCAGCCGTAGCTCGGGTCGCCGGCGAAGCAGGTCGAGCGCGGTCTTCGCGACCCAGGCGTCGATCTCCGGCATCAGGCCGAGCTGCTCGGCGGCGGGAAGGAACGCGTTCGGCGGGATCACGGCGTGGTCCTCCTGCCGCATCCGCACGAGAACCTCGTGGAAGGCGGGGTGGCCGTCCTCGAGGCGGACGACGGGCTGGAGGGCGAGCAGCAGCCGATCCTCGAGGATCGCGTCCTTGATCCGGCTGGACCAGCGGCCGGCGAGCGTGAGCTCGACCACGCGTTCGTCGTCCGCCAGGATCGCCCGGTTCCGCCCCAGATCCTTGGCGGCGAACAAGGCGACGTCGGCCCGGCGCAAGACTTCGCTGCCCTCGGTGTCGCCGTCGATCAGGCAAACGCCTGCGCTGATCGTCGGATCGAACGTGTGCCCGCCATCGGCGAATCGAGTCGCCCCGACGCGCCGCACGAGCCGGCTCGCGATCGTCTTCGCGTCGTCGAGCGAGACGTCGAAGATCAGCGCTCCGAACTCGTCTCCTCCGACCCGCGCGAGCAGGTCCCCGGGTCGGATCGCCTCGCGCATGACCTGCGCCAGGCCGCGGAGGATGCGATCTCCGGCCCCGTGCCCGGCCGCGTCGTTCACGAGCTTGAAGTTGTCGAAGTCGATCAGGACGAGCGCGCTCTGGCGACCGCGCGCGGCCCGTCCGACCGCCTGCATGAGGCTTTGCTCGAGCAGCCAGCGGTTGGGCAGGCCGGTCATCGGATCGTGTGTGGCGAGATGCCGGATCTCCGCCTCCTGCCGCTTGCGCTCCGTGATGTCCACCCAGCAGATGACGGCGGCACTCGCCTCTCCCGCAGTGTCGAGGACGGGTGCGCTATACGCAGCAACGTCTCGCGGCTCGCCGGCCCGGTCGTGGAGTCGCACCTCGATCTCGGAGAGCCGGGTGCCCTCGAGCGCCTGTCCCAGGAGCGCCCGAACACGGCCCGGGTCCTCAGCGGGTACCAGTCCGCCGGGCCCGATCAGCTCGAACGCAGAGCGATCGACGAGCTCCGACAGCGTTCGGCCGAACATCTCCTGCCCGGCGGGATTCACCATCTGCACGATTCCGGCGGCGTCGATGACGGCGATCGCCACCGGCGAGGCCTCGAGGAGCGCCTGGACGTGTCGCTGGGCTTCGTCGGCTTGTTCCGCGTACCCCTCGAGCTCCCGGCGCGTGCCCAGGAGCCACGAGAGCGCGAGGCCGAGCAGGAGGCCGTAGGCGAGCATCATCCCGAGGTGGAGCGGGCTCTCAGGAAACCCTTCTTGGATCTCGAGCGCAGCGGCAGGTGCGCTCACGACGAGAACGACCGCGCCCCGGCGCAGCCATTCCGCGTCCGCCGACCTCGAGAGACGCGTCCGGAGCCTCACCTTGCCGGTATCGTCACAAGGGCGTAGCCGCTTGAGCCGAGCCGCCTGCCGTCGGCGACGACGGTCAGGCGTCCTTGAAGACCATGAGGCTTCCCGAGTAACAGGCGACCCAGACCTGGCGGCTCTGCGCGTCGTACGTGATGCCGATCGGATCCGGGTTCGTCCGCACCGTCTGCAGCACCTTCAGGTCACGAGCGCGCACCTTCGAGACCGTGTCCGAGTTGTAGTTGACGACGTACAGGAACTGCCCGTCCGGGGAGATCGCCATGCTGCGGGGCGCGCTTCCGGTCGCGACCTTCGCCACCACCCGGTGGGTACGCAGGTCGATCTTCGCCACCCTGCCCTCCGCGTTCAGGGTCGCGTAGAGCCAGCGGCCGCCCGGAGCGATCACGAGGTGGCGCGGGCTGACGCCCACCCCTCGCAGCCAGCGGACCCTGAACGTGCGGAGATCGACCGTCGCGACGTCGCTCGAGCCCATCACCGCCACGTAGGCGGTCGTGCCGTCGGGATCGACGGCGATCCCCCGCGGGTACGGCCCGAGCGGGATCTCCTCGACCACCTTCCGCTTCCTCGTGGCGATCACGCTGAGGCTGTAGGAGCACCAGTTGCTCACGAGCACGTAGCGCCCGTCCGGCGTCACGGCCACGTACTTCGGCACCGCGCCGACGCGAATCGCCTGGTCGATCCGCAGGCGCCCGGCGTCGATTCGGTAGACGAAGCTCCGGTCGTAGCCGGAGGCAGGCGAGCAGGTGTCGCTCCCCTCCGGCCCGAAGCCGGGGCCGTACATCGAGTAGTTGGAGACGTAGGCGTACTCGCCGCCGGGCGTGAAGGCCGCCTCGACCGGCGCGCCGCGGACGACTCCCGTGTAGGCGGGATAGCCGAGCCGGTCGAGCCTGACCGCGTCGGGAATCGCCTTCACGAGCCGGAAGCGGCGGTCGTAGACAGCGACCGTGTGGCGGTACATCATGTTCTGCGCGAAGAAGAGCCCCGTCTGGGAGGCGACGATCGACTTCGGCGAGAGCTCGCCGGTGATCACCTTCCGGAGCTCGAGCTCGCCGGCGGCGCTTCCCGGCACGGCGAGCGCGAGGGCGACGAGCGCGAGAGCGAGCCGTCGGAGCATCGGCTCGGCACCGTAGCAGCGTCTGCGCTAGTGTCGGCCGGGTGGAAGTCGAGCGCTCGGACGACGGCGCGGTTCGGACCCTGACGCTCAACCGGCCCGAGGCCCGGAATGCGCTCAACCTCGCGCTCCTGCGCGCCCTCCGGGCGGAGCTCGGTGCCGCCGTGGACGATCGAGGCGTGCGCTGCCTCGTCCTCACCGGTGCCGGCAAGGCGTTCTGCGCCGGCGCGGACGTGAAGGACTGGGCCGAGGCCGGGCCGGAGACGGAGGGCGAGCCCTCTCCGTGGGTGGACGAGGCTCACGCCCTCGTCGTCGAGCTCGCGGAGGCTCCGCTGCCCACCATCGCCCTGCTGAACGGAGCGGCCGTCGGAGCGGGGCTCGACCTCGCGCTCGCGTGCGACTTCCGGATCGCGGCGGCGACTGCGCGCTTCGCCTGCGCCTACACCTGGATGGCCTACCCGCCCGATGTCGGGGGAACGTGGCTGCTGCCGCGGCTCGTCGGCCTCGAGGCGGCGAAGCGCTTCGTCTACACCGGCGAGTTCTGGGACGCCGAGACGGCACTCGCGAGGGGAATGGTGAGCGCGATCGCGCCCCCAGACGAGCTCGCCGCGGCAGGTGCCCGGCTCGCTGCGGAGCTCGCGGCCGGCCCCACCGTCGCGATCGGCCAGGCGAAGCGGCTGCTCGACTCGTCGCACGGCCGCCCGCTCGCGGAGCAGCTGCGCGAGGAGGCGAGGGCGGGCCAGCTCTGCGCCCGCACCGAGGACCACCGCGAGGCTCTCGCCGCCGCGGCGGAGCGGCGCGAGCCGCGCT
>JBBILK010000086.1:0-562 GCA_037444965.1 Actinomycetota bacterium
CGAACACGCTCGGAAACGCCCCGCGGAGGAAGATCGCGCCGAGCAGCGTCACCGGGATCACCACCATCGCGTGGACGACGAGCACGTACGGCGTCCCCAGCTCCGGCTGGACGCCGAGCTCCTGCGCGCTGACGAGCGTCAGGTAGTCGAAGCTGCCGAGCCCCGCCGCCGTGGCCGGCACGCCGAGGGCGAGGTTTCCCACACCCTCGAGCAGGAAGTAGCCGCCGACGCTGAGGTCGATCCCGAATCCCTTCCCCACGATCACGTACATGCCGAAGTCGGCGAGCCAGATCGCCGCGGACGTCCAGAGCGCGCGGACGAGAGGCCGCCGCGCCCGGAACGCGCCCAGCCCCTCCACGAAGTTCGCCGTCCAGCGGCCGACCCTCGTGTGCCAGTGCGTGGGCAGGCGCTTCGTCAGCTTCCAGACGATCTCCTCCGCCCGCTCGGGGCGCTTCGCCGCGAAGGCGACGAGCACGATGCCGAGCGTGCAGCCGGCCGAGAGCCCGATGCCCGCGAGCAGGAGGATCCCCGTCTCGCCGATGATCAGCGCGCCCATCAAGAT
>JBBILK010000086.1:594-9045 GCA_037444965.1 Actinomycetota bacterium
ACGCCGTCGAGCAGTCGCTCCGCGAACAGGGTGCCCGCGGTCACGAACGGCGGGATCCGGAAGTGCTGACGGACGGACTCGAGCCGCAGGAGGTCGCCGCCGCGGGCGGGGAGCACGTTGTTCGCGCCCGCGCCGACGCAGAAGATCTTGAACAGCCGCCACTCGTTCGTCTGGTAGCGGGCGGCCGAGAACAGGTACCGCCAGCGGAGCGCGATGAACGCGGTGTTCAGGAGCACGAAGCCGACGGCGCCGACGATCGACCACCACGGCAGCTTCTTGATCTCCTCCCAGGCCTCGCCGAGGTGAGCGATGCGCAGGAAGAGCCAGAGGAACGCGACCGTCGCGGCCGTCCCGATCGCGAGCCGCAGGATCGTCTGCCACCTGTTCGCCATGCGGGTCAAGTATCTCCCGCCGCGCTCCCTCGCGCCAAATGGTAGACACTTGCCCCGCATGCGTCGCCGCACGAAGCCGCCGTCGTTCTCCGCCGGGCGCGAGGTCGCGATCGGCCTCGGCGTCTACGCCGTCTACCTGCTCGTCCGGCGCCTCGCGCTATCGGGCGACGGGCCGGTGCGGGCGGAGCGGAACGCCGAGCGGATCGTCGCGCTCGAGCGCCGGCTCGGAATCCACGTCGAGCCCAGGCTCCAGGAGGTGTTCCTCCCCCGCCGCCGGCTCATCACCGCCCTCAACCTCGCCTACGGGACGCTGAACGTCGGTCTGACCGTCGTCTGGCTGATGCGGCTGTTCCGCCGCCGCGACCCGCAGTTCCACCGCTTCCGCCGGGCCTCCGTGCTCGCGGTGCTCGGCGCGCAGCCGGCCTTCCTCTTCTTCCCGGTCGCCCCGCCGAGGAAGCTCGACCACCTCGTCGACACGATCGCCGAGGTGAGCGGCGTCGACCTCGACAGCGGGCTGATCTCGCAGCTCTACCATCCGCTCGCCGCGATGCCCAGCATTCACGTCACGATCGCGGTCGTGACGGCGGCAGGGATCCGAGCGACGAGCCGCCGGCGCTGGGCGCGGGCGCTGACGCCCCTCTACCCTCCCGCCGTCGCGGCCGTCGTCTTCGTCACGGCGAACCACTACGTGCTCGACGCGGTCGCGGGTGCAGCGCTCGGGAAGGTCGCTCTCGGCGCGACCGAGGGCTCGGAGCGACCGTAGGCGGTCCCTAGGCCGTCCGGCCCACAGCGGGCTCCTCCCCGAGGAACACCGCCATCGTCGCCGTGAACCCGTGCAGGAAGCTCCGGCCCCCGACGGGGCCGATCTCGCCGCCGCAGAAGAAGCCGGCGAGGGCCGGCCTGGCGAGCACGCTCGAGACGACCCGCGAGTCGTGGTCCGGCTCGCTGAACATGTTCGTGCCGCGGCCGTTGCAGGTGAAGAGCAGGGCGCCGGCCGGTTGGCTGGAGAGAGGTCCGAGGCGCTGCTCGAGGGTGAGCCGGAGGTCCTCGTCGGCCGACGCCGCGTCTCTCGCGTGGAACCGAAGGGTCTGTCCGACACGGACCTCGTCTCCGAGCGCGATCGCCCCGCTCTCCTCGTCTGCGCCGAGAATGCCGCGCATCAGGAAGTCGCCGCGCTCGTACTCGGCCTTGTTCTCGTCGATCACGAGGCCGGCGAGCAGGCCGCGGGCGGCAAGCGCGCGCTCGCGGGGGGAGAGCGCGGAGACGATCTCCCGGAGACGCTCGAGGGCTGGCTTCCCGGCGAGCTCGAGCACGACGTTCCGCTCGGCGCGGGTGATCACGGCCTCGCGGCCGAGCGGGGTACACCCCTGGGAGACGAGGGTCTCGACTGCCACGCCGGTGAGCGCGACGCCGACGGCGCCGCGATCGTGAACCTCCCCGTCGAGGACGAGCGCCTGGGCGCCGGGCTGCCCGCCGCCGGTGGCGATTCCGCCGACGACCGGAACTCCAGGGTAGTCGTCGTCGAGTCGCGCCAGGAACGGCCCGGCCGGAAACGTGAACGGGTCGACCAGCAAGGCGATCAGCCCGGGGTCGGCTCCGCTCCCGAGCGTGCCGGGCGCGAGCGCCCCGCCGTCCTCGAGGGTGCCGAGATGGAACGGCTCGAGCCCTGCGCCGGGGAGCGAGGCGGCCCAGACGGCGATCGCGGCTCCGCTCTCGACCTCCCGCTCGCGACCGATCACGCCCTCGGCGGCGCAGCCGAGCAGGCAGCGGGGCCCGAGCGCTCGCCCGACGAGCGCGGCCGCGTCCGCGGCCCGCTCGAGGTGCTGCGACGTCAGGAACAGGAAGGCGAGATCGACCGAGCTCGATCCCAGCTCCTCGAGCGCCTGCGCCGCGGCGTCCGCTGCTGCGTCGACTGTGGCCGGCCCGAGAGCGAGGCCCGCACCGACCTTCGTCACCTGCGCGACTTCCCGTCGGTGCCGGCGATCACCTCGGTCAGCCGCTGCCGCTCGAGGCCGAGGTCGGAGACGGTCCCGGCAAGGCGGCGCTCCGCCTCGGGGGTGAGGCTCAGGTACGCCACTCGCCCGTCCTTCGGTGACGGCTCGCGCTTGATCAGGCCGACCGTCTCGGCACGCCGGACGAGCTCGGTGACCGTGCTCTGCGCGAGCTGGAGCCGGTCCGAGAGCTCTGTCACCGTGGAACGCTCGCTGCCGTCGGGGGCGCCCTTGATCATCAGGAGCAGCGCGTAGCGCTGCGGCGTCAGCTGGTGCTTGCGGGCGGCGCGCTCGCTCACGCGCAGGAACCGGCGCAGCTCTTCTCGTAACTCGGCTGCACGCCGGTAGTCGTCCAGGCGGGGAACGTCGGCTCGTTTCATCCGCCGCAACGAGTGTACCGCGTCCGCGCGGCCGCCGACGGCCCGGTCCCGCCGCGCTCAGCTCGCCCCGCGCCGGCGCACCGCGAGGCGGTGGCCGGCGAGCCTGCTCACGGTTGCCGGAGCGAGCCCCTGGAGCGCCGTCGCGATCCGGTAGTAGCCGGGAACGAAGATCTCGCTCCGCCCGTTCGCGAGCGCGTCGAGGATCGCATCGGCCACGCGCTCGGGCGTGACCACGGCGCGGCGCCAGACGGGATGCCGGAGGAACTCGTCCTGCGGGAAGCCGTCCGTGTGCGTCAGGCCGGGGTTGACCGTGTGGACACGGATGCGGCGGGCCGCGAGCTCCGCGCCGATCGAGCGCGAGAAGGCGATCTGGGCGTGCTTCGCCGCCGTGTACGGCCCGCTGCCTCCGCCGGCGACCGTGCCGGCGACCGAGACGACGTTGACGACGTGCGACGGGGCACCCGCCTCGAGCAGCGGCAGGAAGGCGCGCAGGCACCAGACGCTGCCGAGGTAGTTCACGCGTGCCACCTCCTCGATCCGCTCGGGCTCGAGCTCGAGGAAGCTCCGGCGGCCGGGAATGCCGGCGTTGTTCACGAGCAGGTGGACGGCCGGATGCCGCTCGCCGATCCGCCGGGCCGTGTCCTCGACCTGCTCCCGGTCGCCGACGTCGCAGACCTCGGCCTCGGCGCCGAGCGAGGCGGCGACGTCCTCGAGGCGCTCGCGGCCGCGGGCGAGCAGCACGCAGCGCACCGATCGGGCCGTGAGCTTCCGCGCGAGCGCTGCCCCGATCCCGCTCGATCCCCCGGTGACGACGGCGATCTTCGCTTCGCGAAGATCGTTAGCGCTGCTGCTCATCCGACCATGTAACCACGCGGAGCACGATGGTGCTCGGCTGCGTCGCGTAGGATTCGCGAGTCGTGGCTGGGCTCTTCGAGGGGAAGCGCGGGCTCGTGCTCGGGGTCGCCAACAAGCGCTCGATCGCGTGGGCGATCTCGCAGCGGCTCGCCGGCGAGGGGGCGTCGCTCGCGTTCACCTACCAGGGCGAGCGGATCGCGGAGACGGTGCGCTCGCTCGCGGAATCGGTCTCGAGCCCGCTCGTGACCGAGTGCGACGTCCGCTCCGACGCCGACGTCGACCGCGTCTTCGCCGAGGTCGGCCAGGCGTTCGGCGGGCAGCTCGACCTGCTCGTGCACTCGGTCGCCTTCGCCGACGCGGCCGACCTCGAGGGGCGCTTCGTGGACACGCCGCGCGATCGCTTCTGGCTCGCGCTCGACGTCAGCGCCTACTCGCTCGTCGCCGTCGCCCGCGCGGCCGAGCCGCTCATGGAGGCAGCCGGCGGCGGCGCGATCCTGACGATGACCTACCTCGGCGGCGAGCGCGCCGTGCCGCACTACAACGTGATGGGGGTGGCGAAGGCGTCCCTCGACGCGTCTGTCCGCTACCTCGCCTGGGATCTCGGGCCGAAGAACATCCGGATCAACGCGATCTCGGCCGGTCCGCTGCGGACGCTCGCCGCTCGCTCGATCCCGCAGTTCACGACGATGGAGGAGATCGTCGAGGGCCGGGCGCCGCTGCATCGCAACATCGACGCCGAGGACGTCGGCGCCGCGGCCGCCTTCCTCCTCTCCGATGCGGCTGCGAACATCAGCGCGACGACGCTCTACGTCGACGCCGGCTACCACGCGATGGGGATGTGAGATCGCGTCTCAGCGGTAGCTGAGCCGGACGAGCTCGAACCCCTGCGGCGGCTTCGTCGCGAACAGGGCCGGGATCGTGATCACGATCGAGTGCCAGCGCCGCCCGTCCAGCTCGACCGCGAGGGTCACGGTCTCCTCGACCTCGAAGCGGGTCGGTGTACCGCCGTCCACGTAGACGAAGCCGTACGTCGGTCGAGGCGAGGCGAGCTCGAGCTCGACGTCCTCGTCGCCGTAGATCCAGAGGGGGGCGTCCCGCTCCTTCATCGTCCAGCCACGCCAGCCCTCGCAGAGGACCGGGGCGGCGCGGTCGGGCTCCGGCACGGGGGCCGGCTGCCGCACCGACTCCGGGCCGCGACGGTCGAGCGGGAACTCCCACACGCGGGGGCCGCCGGCGCGCGCGCGGTAGCCGGCCTCCTCGAGCGCCTGCCAGGCGAACCAGGCCCCGGGTCGGCGGGACTGGGCATAGACGCCGGCGTGGAAGAGGAGCCTGTCGATCTCGAGCCGGCGGAGCTGGGCGAGGTCGACCGGCAGGATGACGCCGCAGTTCATGCGGTTGAGGCTCCAGAAGAACGTGTAGGGGGGCCAGGGGGCGAGCGTCGAGTACCCGCCCGGGCGCTCGCGCGGAGCCTGGAGCGCGTAGTAGAGGTAGACGCTCCCGTAGTGGATCCCGGGCTGGAACAGGGGGAGCTCGACGATCCGGCCGCGGCCGCCCTGCGCGAGCCGCGCGTACGCCGCGTTCCCGGGGTCGGCGGCCGTCGCCCTGAAGGGGAGCACGAGCAGGTCGCCCGCGACGAGCAGGAACGCGAGCACCGTCGCGAGGGTCAGGCGCCGCGCGGAGAGCCGCGAGGCGCCCCAGGCGGCCGCGACGGCGACGAGCGCGGCGAGCGCGAGGTCGGCGACGGGGACGAGCCTCGCCGGGACGCGCGGGAAGCGAAGCGGCGGTACGTAGCGCCAGAGGTACTCGTACAGGGGGAAGTTGGTGCCGACGGCGAGGAGGAGCGGCAGCACGACCGAGACGCCGAGCAGGAGCGCGAGCCACGGCTTCCGGCGGGCGAGCACGACCAGCCCTGCGAGCGCGACGAGCGGCACGAGCCAGCCGACGTAGACGAACTGCTCGAGCCCCTCGAGCCGGAAGCGGCTGACGAGATCGAGCCAGCCGGCCTGGAACTGCTCGACCTGCTCGAGCGTGCGCCCCTCGCCGGCGGTGGAGCCCGCGATCACCGTTTCCCGGATCGCGACCCCGAGGGCGATCCCGGCTGCCGCCCCCGCCGCGAGCCAGAGAAACGGCCGCCGTCGGAAGCGGATCGCCCCCCACGCGAGGCAGAACGGGATCGCTCCGACGGCCAGGTGGACCTGGCCCGAGGCGGGGATCGTCACGAGCGCGGCGGCCGAGAGCGCGCCCCAGACGTGAGCTCGCCCACCGCTCGACGCCCGGGATCGCTCGAACGCCCAGAGCGCAACCGGGATGAACACGGCCACCCAGCCGAGCAGGTGACCGCTCGACTGCGAGAGCCGGTACGGGGCGATCGCGAAGACGAGACCGCCGAGCGCTGCGGCGGCCGGCGGGAGCCTGAGCGCCCGCAACCAGCCGAAGGTCGCGAGGCCCGCGGCGACGATGCAGGCGAGCAGAAGGACGTTCCACGCGACGACCGGCCCGAACAGCGCGTCGAGCGGCCAGAACGGCAGGCCGAACGGCCAGCCGTTCAGGTTCAGCTGCGGGTCGGCGAGGGGCTGGAACGAGTACGGGTCTCGCCAGGGTGCCTCGGCCCGCTCGAGCTGGTGACCGACGAGCCAGAAGCGGTAGACCGACTGCAGGTGGTCGCCGGCGGCTGCTTCGCCCGCACCGCCGGCCCCGCCCGCGATGAACGCCGAGCGGAAGCTGGCGACAGCCGGAGCGGTCGCGACGACCGCCGCGGCGGCGTAGAGCGCAGTGAGGCCGAGCGCGCGGCTCCTCAGGGGAGCGAGCGCGCGGCCGCCAGGAGGGCGTCGACGTCGGGTAGCTCGGACGGCTCGTACTGCCATGCTCCGCGGATGATGCCGTCTCGCCCGACGAGGAACGCGCTCCGCCCGGCGATCTCCCGCATGCCGCGGTACTCGTGCGCGACGCCGAAGCCGCGCGTCGCCTCGCCGTTCCAGTCGGAGAGGAGCGGGAAGTTCAGGTCGAGGACCTGCCGCCAGGCGACGTGGCTCCAGGGGCTGTCCCTGGAGACCCCGTAGACCCGGACGCCCGCCTGGTCGAAGTCGGTCTTCCTGTCACGCAGGAGGCTGAGCTCGTCCGTTCAGGTGCTGCTCCAGTCGAAGAGGTAGAAGAAGAGCAGGAACGGCCCGTCCTCGGCGAGGGTCTCGAGCGAGACCGCGTCCGAGCGACCCGCGCCCGTCCAGACGCGAGCCGCGGGCAGGCTGGCGCCCGCTTCGATCATGCGGGTACGAGCACGATCCGCTCGGTCAGGGCGGCGATCCCGCGCGTCACCTCGACGAGGTCGCGGGTCTCCTGGAAGGCCCGGAGCTGCTCGTCGGCACCGTTCCCGTCCCGGAGGATCCGCTGGATGCCCTCGAGCTCCCGCTCGGAGCCGAGCTCGCGGGCGTGCGGCTCGATCTCCCTGAGCGTCCTCCTGACGAGCTGTGCCGCGGAGACGCGGTTGCGGCTGCCGGTGGCGAGGTTCATGAGCGGCGCCTCGAGCCCGTAGCGGGCGGCGAGCCACTTGTTCTCGCTCGTCAGCAGCCGGTGGTACGAGGGGACGTGTCCGTGCGCGTCGTAGTCGTCCGAGTAGCGCTTGACGAGCGCCTGGACGTAGGCCGCGATCGCGAGGGCATCCTCGACTCTCGAGACGGCGTCCATGACGCGGATCTCGACGGTGCCGAAGCGAGGGTGCGGGCGGACGTCCCACCAGATGTGCGTGTAGTCGGCGATGCACCCCGTCCGCTGGAGCTGGTCGACGACCTCGACGAACTCCGCGTAGTCGCGAAAGCGAGGCGGTGGGCCCGAGCGCGGGAAGGCGGCGAACACCGACTGGCGGCTCGAGGAGAGACCGGTCCGGGCGCCGCGCCAGAGCGGCGACGAGGCTGACAGCGCGACGAGCTCGCCGAGGTGGGGGAGGAGCGCGCCCATCACCTGGATGGCCTTGTCCGGATCGTCGACGGCGACGTGGACGTGGAGGCCGAAGATCAGCTCGCGCCGGGCGATGTACTGGAGCTGCTCGACAAGGGCGTAGTAGCGGTCGCGCCGCGTGATCCGCTGGCGCTCGTAGAGGCTGAACGGGTGCGTACCGGCCGAGCCGACGCGCAGGCCGAGCCGGGCCGCGAGGCCGCACACGTGGGTGCGCAGGCGGCGGAGCTCCCGGTCGGCCTCTGCGGTGTTCGCGCACACGGGCGTGTGGGCCTCGAGCAGCGACTGGAAGATCTCGGGCGAGAGGTGGACGCCGAGCTCGACGTCCTGCTCGGCGGCGAGCAGCCTGTCCGCGCGCTGGACGAGGTCGAACGTGACCGGATCGAGGAGCATGTACTCCTCCTCGACGCCGACCGTGAAGGGCGGCGTGGCGCCGAAGCGGTGGTCGTGCACGCTGCCGCCCGCGTCGAGCTTCTTCCCTCGCTTCCAGGCCGGGATGCCGTCCTGCATCGGGCCGAGTCTAGCCTGGGAGCACCGCCTCGGCCTCGATCTCGACGAGCCAGCGCGGGTCGACGAGGGCGGCGACGACGACGGTGGTGTTGGCGGGCCGGATCTCGCCGAAGATCTCGCCGTGGGCTCGGCCGACGGCCTCGAAATCGGCCGCCGGCGTCAGGTAGACGCGGGTGCGAACGACATCGCCGAGCCGGGCGCCGGCCTGCTCGAGGGCCCCGGCGATGATCTCGAGGCAGCGCTTCGCCTGGCCGTAGGAGTCCGCGGGCGGGTCTCCGCCGTCGGGCATGATCGGCGCCGAGCCGGAGACGTGAACGCGGCCGCCGGCGACGACGGCGCGCGAGTATCCGACGACGGGCTCGTAGGGCGAGCCGG
>JBBILK010000087.1:0-9038 GCA_037444965.1 Actinomycetota bacterium
CAGCGCCGCCTCGAGCCCGTCGCCGATCCGCACCTGGGCGCCGAGGTCGGCGAGCGTCCGCCCGAGCGCAGAGAGCGCGACGACGACGTTCAGCGAGCGGGAGGCGACGCCCATGTGGCCGAGCCTGATCAGCTTCGGCTTCAGCTCCCCGTAGCCGGCGGAGAGCATGACGCCGTAGCGCTCGCGGGCATGGCGGAGCACGTCCGCGACCTCGACCCCGTCGGGCTTCTTCACCGCCGTCACGCAGTTGGCAGCGATCTCCTCGCTCTTCGGCCAGAGCTCGAGCCCCATCGCCTTCAGGCCGGCCCGGCAGGCGGCCGCGGCGCGATCGTGGCGCTCGATCACCGCCTCGAGCCCCTCGTCGAGCACGTCGTCGCAGGCGGCCGCGACACCGTGCACCTCGGCCACGGACGGGGTGTAGGGGAACTGGGTGCGCCCGCCCTCGATCCACGTCTCCTTCCAGTCGAGGAGCGAGAGGAACGAGCCGCGCGGCGCGCCCGGGTTCGCGCGAATCGCCGCCCACGCGTCCTCGCTGACCGTGACGAGTGACATCCCGGGCGGCCCGGAAAGGCACTTCTGAGGACCGGCGACGCAGAGGTCGAGGCCCCACTCGTCCGGCGCGAGCGCGGTGCCGCCGAGCGAGGAGACGACGTCGACGATCGTCACCGCCCCGTGGCGCTTCGCGATCGGGCAGATCTCGGCGATCGGGTTCACGGTCCCCGACGGCGTCTCCGAGTGCACGACCGAGAGCAGCTCGATCTCGGGCCGCTCGCGGAAGGCGCGCTCGACGTCGGCCGGGTCGATCGCCTCGTTGTAGGGAACCTCGAGCTCGACCAGCTCGGCCCCGTACTCCTTCAGCCAGAGGCCGAACCACTTGCCGTAGACACCCGAGGCGAGGTTGAGACACACCATGCCGGGGCGCACGAGAGCCCGCGCGGCCGCCTCGAGCCCGAGCACGGCCTCGCCCTGCATCAGCACGACGTCGCTGCGCGTCCGGTAGATCGCGGCCACCTTGCGCTCGAGCTCGGCGAAGCGGTCGAGGAAGACGGGGTCGTAGTCGAAGATGATCGGCGAGCCGAGCGCCGCGAGCGTCCGCGGCGAGGCGCTGGTCGGGCCGGCGGTGAGCGTGAAGTCTGGCTGGCGCATCTCGTCGTCCTTTCGGTCCGCGGGCGCCGGCTAGCGGGCGCCTCGCACGTACGGGAGGCCGAGCGCGGCGGGAAGGTACGCGCGCCGGCCGAAGAGGAGCAGCACAACGATCACTGCGAGGAAGGGAAGCATGTTGACCACGTCGATCGGGATGTCGATGCGCGCCACCTGAAGCGCCGTCTGGAGCTGCAGCGACATCCCGATCAGGAGCGACCCGGCGACGACCCAGAAGGGCCGTCCTCGGGCGAGCATCGCCAGGATGATCGCGATGAAGCCGGCGCCGTTCGTCATGAACGGCTCGAACGTACCCGCTCCGACGATCGCGAGGTACGCACCGCCGAGACCGGCCAGCGAGCCGGTGGCGAGCACGGCGTAGCCCCGCGTCCTGTACACGCTCACCCCGGCTGCGTCGAGCGCGGCCGGCTTGTCCCCGGCGGCCTTGAGGCTGAGCCCGAACGTCGTCGAGCGAAACAGCCACCAGACGGCGATCACCCCGCCGATCGTCAGGTAGACGACGAGGTGCTGACTGAAGACGCTGCGCCCGAGCACGGGGATCTCCGAGAGGCCCGGGATGGTGACGAGCTCGACCGCGCCGAGGCGGGGCCGCTCGGTCAGGACGGCTCCGTGCAGGAGGCTCGTCAGGCCCTCGGCGCCGAGCGTGAGCGCGATGCCGACGACGATCTGGTCGAGCCCGAGCCGGACGCAGAGGCCGACCATGAACAGCGCGACGAAGATCCCCGCGCCCGCTCCGGCGCCGAAGCCGACCCACGTGTACCCGGAGTAGAGGGCTCCGCTGAAGCCGACGTAGGCTCCCATCAGCATCATCCCCTCGAGGCCGATGTTCAGCACCCCCGCCCGCTCGGAGATCGTCTCCCCGAGCGCGGCGAGCAGGAGCGGGATGCCGGCGAGGAGGCCGCCGGCGACGAGCGCCGTGAGGAACCCCTCGGTGAAGACGTCGCCGACGGCGATCACCGCCCCGCCCTCCGCCGCAACGACTGCCTCAGCCCCTCCGTCAGGTAGCTCTGGCCCAGCTCCCGCTTCCGGCCGAGGTACTCCGTGATCGCCATGAAGAGGAGGATCAGGCCGACGAGCACGAGCAGGAAGTCGTTCGGCAGCTCTGCACGCCGCGCGGCGAGGTCACCACCGATCGAGAGCACGGCGAGCAAGGCGACGAACGGGATCACGGCGATCGCGTTCAGGCGGGCGAGGAAGACGAGCGGGACGACGATCAGACCGAAGGCCGGGTCCCAGTCCGCCCTGACGTACCCCCAGACGCCGAGGATCTCGGCGGCAGCCGCGAACCCGATCAGCATGCCGCTGACCGCGAACGAGACCATGATCAGCCGCTTCACGGAGAGTCCGAAGTGGACGGCTGCACGCGGGTTCGCACCGAGCACGTTCAGCCGCAGGCCGAACGAGGTGCGGGTCATCACGTAGTGGACGACGACCAGCGCCACGAGCGCGACGACGATCCCGGCGTGGATTCGCGTTCCCGGGAGGTCGGGAAGCCGGCGCTCGACCGGGAGCACGCTCGTCTGCGGCACGTTCGTCGACTCGAAGTCGCGGAACGGCCCCTTGATGAACAGGTTCGCGACGTTGATCCCGATGAAGGTCATCATCAGCGTAGTGATGATCTCGTTGACGCCGTAGTAGGCGCGCAGGAACGCCGGGACGAGCGTCCACACGGCGCCGACGGCACCCGCGAGCAGCCAGAGCAGAACGAGCGCGAGCCCGTTCGGGAGGGCGTCGTCGAGCGGCGACGCGACGCCGGCGACGATCACGCCCGCGAGCAGGAACTGCCCGTCGATGCCGAGGTTCCAGATGTTCGCCCGGAAGACGACGATCAAGCCGGCGGCGATGAGCAGGAGCGGCGCCGCGCGGATGATCGACTCCTGGAGACCGTTTCCGCGCGTGAGCCCGCCCTCGACGATGTCCCCGTAGAAGGTGCCGGGGTTGCGCCCGAGCGCGGCGAGGATGACCGCCCCGGCGACGAGCGCGAGGACGACCGGCCCGACCGAGCGAACGAGGGTGTCGGCGAGCGCTCCGAGGCGCCCCGGCCGTGCCGCCGCGAGCTCGGCGCTCTCCGTCGCAGCCGTGTCGCTCATCCCTCGACGGTCCTCCCGACCATCAGCTCGCCGACCCGCCGCGCCGCCCCGGGCTCGTTCGCGACGATCCCCGCGAGTCGCCCGCGGGAGAGCACCGCGATGCGATCGCAGAGGTCGACGAGCTCCTCGAGATCGGTGGAGATGACGAGCGCCGTCACGCCCCGCTCGGCCTGCTCTCTGATGCGTGCGCGAACGGCCCGTGTCGTCCGCACGTCGAGGCCGTACGTCGGCTTGTTGTAGACGACCACGCGAGGCTCGAACGACAGCTCGCGGGCGAGGAGGACCTTCTGGATGTTGCCGCCCGAGAGCGTGCCGAGACGCGTCTCCGTGCTCGGGGTGCGCACGTCGAAGCGGGCGACGAGCTCGCTCGCCTGGGCGTCGATCGCGCCCTTCTGGATCACTCCCCGCCGCCAGAACGGCGCCTCGCCGATCCGCTTCAGCACCAGGTTGAGGGCCACGGAGAGCCGGCTCACCGTTCCCTCGCCGAGCCGGTCGTCGGTCACGTAGCGCAGCCCGAGCCGCTCCCGGCGGGCGACGCTCAGCGTCGAGATCGTGCGTCCGTCGAGCCTGATCTCGCCCGCGGCGAGCGGCCGCTGGCCGGCAACGGCCTCCGCGAGCTCGCGCTGCCCGTTCCCGTCGACTCCGGCGATCCCCATGATCTCGCCGTGCCGCACCGGGAGCGAGATGTCGTGGATTCCCACCTGGCCCCGGTCGCCCGCGGCCGAGACGTGAAGCAGCTCGATCGCGAGCTCGGACGGAAGCTCGCGACGAGGTCGATGCCCCTCGACGGACCGCTCGAGCTCCGCCACGTCGGCGATCTCCTGCGTCGCCTCGCCGAACATGATCCGGACGATCCGGGCCTGGAGCTCCTCGGGCGAGGCCGCCCGCAGCTCGCCCGGCTCGATCGTGCCGACGAGGCGCCCCTGCTTGAGGATCGAGACGCGGTCGCCCATCTCGACCGCCTCGTGCAGCTTGTGGGTGATGAAGATGACGGCCAGCCCGTGCGCCTTCAGCCGCACGAGCACGGCGGCCAGCTCGGCGACTCCCTGCGGGGTGAGCATCGAGGTCGGCTCGTCGAGAATCAGGACCTTCGATCCCCGCCAGAGCGCCTTGATGATCTCGAGCTGCTGCTGCTGCCCGAGCGCGAGCGTCCCGGTCACGGCGTCGGGATCGACCTGGACGCCGAGCATTCCGGCCAGCTCGGCGAGCCGCGCCCGGGCGCCCCGGACGTCGAGCACGAGCCCGGTCGCGCCGAGCATGAGGTTCTCGAGCACCGTCAGCGTCGGGATCAGCGTCGAGTGCTGGTAGACCATGCCGATCCCGAGCTGGAGCGCCTTCCGGGGAGAGTCGATCTCGACCGGTGCCCCGCCGACGAGGATATCGCCGGAGTCCGGCTCGAGCATCCCCGAGAGGATGTTCATGAGCGTGGACTTGCCGGCGCCGTTCTCGCCGAGCAGGCAGTGCACCTCGCCCTCGAGCGCGACGAGCGTCACGTCGCTGTTCGCGACGACGCCGGGGAACGCCTTCGTGATCCCGAGCAGCTGAACGGCCGGGCGCTTCGCGGCGGCCTCACCGGCATTCCCCGTGCTCGTGCTCGCTGCGCTCTCGCTCATCGCGGGGCTCCCGCGCGGAGGGGCGCCGCCGGGCGCCCCTCCGCGACGAGCGCTGTGGTCGTGACGAAGACTACTAGCCTCCGATCAGCGCGTTCACGTCGTCGAGCGTCGGTGTGAGCGGGATCTCGATCGAGCCGTCGGCGATCCCCGCCTGGGCCGTCTCGATCTCTGCCCAGACGTCGTCGGGGATGTACTGGGTCTTCAGCAGCGAGATGCCGTTCGAGACGTTCAGGTCGTACCCCTGGTTCCCGAACGTGCCCGCGGCGATGTCCGCCAGGGCCTGCTCGAAGATCTGCGTGAAGTCCCAGAGCACCGAGGAGAGCAGCACGCCCTGCTCGTCGATCTCGGTCTTGTCCCCGATCACGTCGATGAACCAGACCTTGTCGGCGCCCTCCGGAGGCGTTGCGGTCTCGACTGCCTGGAGCATCCCGAACGACGAGCCGTCGCCCATGCCGAACACGACGTCGGCGCCGCCGGCGATGACGCTCTCGGTGACGCGCTTGCCGCCCGCGGCATCGGCGTATTCCGCCTGCCCGATCTGGGTGATCAGCACCTCGATGTCCGGGTTGACGCTCCGCGCACCGGCCACGAAGCCGCCCGACTGCTTGTGCCAGTTCGTGTCGTCGGCCGACTCGACGATGCCGATCGTCCCGGTCTGCGACATCCTCGCGGCCAGGATCCCGGCGAGGTAGGCACCCTGCTGGCTCGAGGTCGAGATGTCGGCGACGAGGCCCGGGGTCGTGTTGTCCGGCTTGTCGTACGTCACGACGGGAATGCCGGTCTCGGCTGCGAACTCGGGTGCCGCAGTGTTGTAGCCGCTCGCCTGGGCGACGATGAACTGCGCCCCGTCGTCGGCGAGCTGCTGCAGGATCGGCGTCACGTCCTCGTAGCCGGCGCCGTCCGCGACGAGCAGCTCGGCTCCGATCGAGTCGGCGGCCGCCTGCGCGCCCTCGACCCCCTGCTGGTTCCAGCCGTAGTCGTTCGCCTTCTCGGGCGCGACGATACCCATCTTCGTGATCGTCACCGCCGGGGGAGCCGGCTCTTCCTCCCCCGTCTCGGCTGGCGGCGCCTCCTCCGTCTCGGCCGGCGGCGCCTCCTCCGTCTCGGCCGGGGGCGCCTCGGCGGGCGGTGCCGCCTCCTCGTCTCCGCCGCAGCCCGCCGCCAGACCCAGGGCGGCGACGAGCACGACGAGCCCGGTCAGCCAGATCAGTCGTCTCTTGCTCATAGAGCCTCTCCTTCCGTGTGACCCAACTCCTCTCCGTTCGACAGCTCGGATTCCTCCGGGCTCACCTCCCTCTCTGGGTATGACGCGCCTGCCCCGCAGGGGTTTGCGCCTCCTCGTCGCCGAAGAAGAGAAGGCGCGCGTTGCGGCTGAGCACGCGCTCGACGAGCTCCGGGGCAAGCCCCGACAGCTCCACCTTGCGGATCTCCACCTCGGGATGGTGGAAGGGCGCGTCCGATCCGTACAGCACCCGATCATGACCGACCCGGCGCACCGCCTCCTTGATCTTCGTGTGCATCGGCATGCCCGAGGTCTCGAGGTAGACGTTCGGATTGCGCTCGGCGACGTCGATCGAGGCGTTGATGTAGACGATGTTCCCGTGGCCCATGTGGCCGAGGATCACGCGGGCGTCCGGGAAGGAGCGCACGAGCTCCTCGATCGACCACGGCAGCGTGAAGATCGGGTGGCCGCAGTGGACGAGCACCGGGAGGTCGCGCTCGGCGAGCACGTCCATGAGCGGGTGCACGATCGGGTCGTTCGGGTGGTAGCCGTCGAGCAGCGGGTGCAGCTTGACCCCGAGGAACTTCGGGTGCTCGAGGAACGAGACCGCGTCGTCGAGGTAGTCGGGAAGCCGCGGGTTCGCCCAGACGAGCCCGTACGCGCCCGGCACGGCCTCGACCACGTCCCGCACATACGCGTTGTCCGGATGGAACACGAGGCAGGCGTCGATCCCGTGAGCGGCCGTCAGCTCGACGAGCCCGTCGCGGTCGAGGCGAACGTCGAAGAGCGGGAACTCGCCCACGTGCATGTGCGCGTCGAAGATCATCGCGCCCCGGCCGGGCGGGCTCCGGCCAGGCCGCCTGCACGGCGACGCTCTCCCGGCGTTGGCTCCAAACTGTTGACACTCAACAAGACGGCGCGCGATACTCTAATCCGCTGTGAGGCGGGATGCAATGGCCGCGAGCGCGGCCGCCGGCGACGCGACGAGCGAGAGGGCGGCCTCCGCGAAGCTCGAGAACCTGACGCTCTGGGAGCGGGTTCACGACTTCCTCCGCCAGGAGATCCTCGCGAACAGGCTCCCCCCGGGCACGGAGCTCGGCGAGGTCGCGCTCGCCGAGTCGCTCGGCGTCAGCCGCGGACCGGTGCGCGAGGCGCTCGGCCGGCTGGCGACGGAGGGGCTCGTCACGGTGCGGCCCCGTCGCGGGGCGGTCGTGAGCTCGCTGTCGAAGCAGGAGTTCCTCGAGGCGTACCAGGTACGGGAAGCGCTCGAGATGCTGGCCATCCGGCTCGCGGTCCCGCGCATGACGCCGCAGCTGCTCGAGCAGGCCGAACGGCTGGTCGCCGAGATGCAGGCGTGCGCCGCGAGAGACGACGTCGACGGTTTCTTCGCAGCGAACGCCGCCTTCCACGAGACGTTCGTCGACGCCTCGGGGAACAGCCGGCTGCGGGAGACCTACCGACAGCTCGTCGAGCAGATGGGCCGCTACCGACGGCGCTCGCTCGCGCTGCGCGGCAGCCTCAGGCGCTCGATCGCCGAGCACCGCACGATCCTCCGCGCGGTCAAGAGCGGCGACGCCGAGCGGGCGGCACACCTGCTCTCGGAGCACATTCGCGTCCCCCAACGCCGCCTCGAGGCCGGAACGGACGAGGAGGTCTTCGAGCTCCAGACCATTCCAGCGAAGGGAGAGACGTGACCGACACGCACGAGGCTGACGGATGAGCGCAGAGCGGGCGCTCGCCTTCGGCGTCAACCTGAACAACCGCGAGCCCCTGATCGCGCCCCACTACGACCTGCCGATGCTGCTCGAGCTCTCGGAGCACGTCGAGCAGCTCGGGTTCGATTCGGTCTGGGTCGGCGACAGCCTCTTCTCGAAGCCGCGGTACGAGCCCATCTCCCTGCTGTCGGCGATCTCGCAGCGGACGTCGCGGATCCGGCTCGGCACCGCGTGCATGGTCTCCACGACGCGGAACCCGCTCTACCTCGCGCTCGAGTGGGCGACGCTCGACCAGATCTCGGGCGGGCGGACGATCCTCGGTACCGGGATCGGCAACCCCGAGCAGGGCGTGCAGCGCGAGTTCGCCGCGCTCGGCCTCGACTTCAAGCGCCGCGGCGCGATCTTCGAGGAGGGCCTCCGGGCGATCCGGGCGCTGTGGACCGAAGGCCGGGTCACCCTCGACGGCGAGTTCTACCGCTACGACGACGTCTCCTTCTACTCGGGAACGGAGATGGCTCCACTGATGCCGGTGCAGAAGCCGCCACCGATCTGGATCGTCTCGAACCCACGCCTCGTCCGCGACCTACCCCCCGAGGTCGCCCGGCCCCGCATGGAACGTGCCTGCCGCCGGATCATCGAGCTCGGCGACGGCTGGATGACATGCTGCCGCGCGCAGCATCCCGAGGAGCTGACCGAGCAGCTCGGCGTGTTGCGCGAGGTCGCGGCTAGGCTCGGGCATGACTGGGATCGCTACACCGTCGCCTACCAGGTGACCATGAACATCGGAGACTCGGAGGAGAGCGCCCGTGCGGCGTTCGACGAGTACATCACGAAGTACTACCCCGAGCTCTCGAAGGCAATGGATCTCTCGAACTGGGGCCCCGTGGGCACGCCGGAGCAGATCAGCGACTGGTTGCGGACGTTCGCCGACGCCGGGGTCGACCACTTCGTCTGTCGCTTCGGAGCGCTCGACCAGTTCGGCCAGGTCGAACGCTTCGCCGCCGACGTCCTACCCGTCTTCAGTCCCGAGCGAGTGAGGTGACAGCATGGCAACCGCAGTCGACACCCTCCTGAAGGACGCGGCGCTCGTCGTCGACGTCTGCATGTCGGTCGAGAAGGACGACGTCGTCACGATCATCACCGACGACGAGCATCTCGAACAGGCGAGCGCGGTGGCAAGCGTCGTCGTCGAGCGCGGCGGCTGGCCCGTGGTGATGAACAACGAGACCCAGGTCTC